>JACPIQ010000005.1 GCA_016188005.1 Candidatus Rokuibacteriota bacterium
CGTCGTACACCGCCGCTCGATGATCACCAGCGGCAGGACACGTCCCGTCTCCAGGGCACTCCTTGAAGAAGATGCGCGATGAAGCGCTGACGCTACTTCCCCTACCGACTACATCTACTTTTCCCCCACCGGCCGTGACAGCGGCGCCGGGCGATGGGCCCCCTGGCGGCAGGAGCGCCCGTCTGGTAGGGTTTGGCCATGGCGATCTTCACGGTGACCTGCCCCTGCTGCAACGGGCGGCTCACGATCGATCCAGCGGTCGAGGCTGTCATCGCCCACGAGGGGCCGCCCCGCTCGCGCTCCGGCCTCGATCTCGGGGGGGCGCTGTCCTCGCTCAAGGGAGAGGCGGCGCGGCGGGAGGAGCGCTTCAAGGAGCAGATGAAGGCCGAGCAGGTGAAGGGCAAGGTCCTGGATCGGAAGTTCCAGGAGGGGCTCAAGAAGGCCAAGGACTCTCCTGACGAGCGACCGATCAACCCGATGGAGCTGGACTAGCGTCCGTGGCCGGGGGGGACCTCACCTCCGCGCTCCTCAAGGGTGTCAGCCGCTCCTTCTACCTGTCGGTGGCGGTGCTGCCGTCCGGGGTGCGCCCCACCATCGGGCTCGCCTACCTTCTCGCCCGCGCCGCCGACACCATCGCCGATTCGCGCCTCATCGCCCGGCGCGCCCGCATCACCCATCTGCGGGCGCTGCGGGCCGAGCTGGACGCCCCCGTCCCTGGCCGCATCGAGGAGATCGCGGCCGCCACGCGCGAGGCCCGGGCGCTCGGGGCCGAGCGAACCCTGCTCGAGCGCCTCCCCGACTGCCTCGCCGCCCACCGCGCGCTGGTCCCCGCGGACCGCGAGCGCGTGCGCGCGGTGCTCGCCACCGTCATCGAGGGGATGACCCAGGACCTCGAGCACTTTCCGGGCGAGGACGAACAGGGGCTCGCGGCCCTCGAAACGCGCCTGGATCTCGACCGCTACACCTATCTGGTGGCCGGCTGCGTCGGCGAGTTCTGGACCGAGGTGCACGTGGCCCACCGTCCGCGCCTCCGCGGCTGGGACCTGGTGAGGATGAAGGCGCTGGGCGCCCGCTTCGGCAAGGCGCTGCAGCTCACGAATGTCCTCCGCGATTTGCCCCGCGACCTGCGCCAGGGGCGCTGCTACCTGCCGAGCCGCGACCTGGGCTTCCTGGGCCTCGAGCCGCGCGACCTCCTGGACCCGGCCTCCGGGGTCGCGCTCCGCCCCCTGCTGGTGGAGCTCCTCAACGTGGCGCTGGACCACTACGAGGCGGGCTGGCAGTACACCTTCGCCATCCCCAGGGTCGAGACGCGGATGCGGCTGGCCTGCGCCTGGCCGCTCCTGATCGGGCTCCGGACGCTCGACCTGCTCGCCCGGGAGCCGAACTGGCTCGACCCGGCGGTCACGCTCAAGGTGCCGCGCGTCCGCGTCTACGGCATGATCGCGCAGTCGCTCAGGACGGTCTGGTCCGCGCGCGCGCTCGGCCGTCAGGCGCGGCGCCTCCGGGAGCGGATCGGAGTGGGGAGGCCCGGAAGAAGCCGGCCATGAGCGTCTGGCTCCCCATCGTCCAGGTCAACGCCTTCACCAGCCTCCCCTTCGCCGGCAACCCGGCTGCCGTCGTGCTCGACGCCGAGGCCCTCTCCGAGGCCCAGATGCAGCGGATCGCCGCCGAGATGAAGCTGCCGGGCACCGCCTTCGTCTCGCGCCCCGCGGGCGAGGGCACGGATCTCCGCCTCCGGACCTTCACGCCCACGCGCGAGGTGAACTACTCGGGCCACACGACGCTCGCCGCCGTGCACGCCATGATCGAGGCCGGCCGGCTCCCGGGCGACGGGCTCGTCTTCGACACGCCGGGGGGGAGGCTGGGGGTCCAGGTCGAGCGGAAGATCGGCGGGACGAGCATCTGGCTCCTCCCTCGGCTGCCGAGCTGCGTGCCCTTCGAGGGGCAAGTGCCGGCGCTGCTGGAGACGCTGGGGCTGACCGAGCTCGAGCTGAGCCGCTGGGCGCCGACGGCGGTGACGCCCGACGCCGATCTCCTCGTTCCCGTCCGGGGGCTGGAGGCCCTGCGCCGGCTGCAGCCGGACATGGAACGCGTCGCCACGTTCGGCGAGCGGAACAACCTCCGTGGCATCTGCGTGGTGTCGAAGCAGACGGTGGATCCTGACTCTACGACGCATTGCCGCTTCTTCGCGCCCCATTACGGGATACCGGAGGACTTCGTCACCGGCTCCGTCCACTCCGCCGTGGGCGTCTGGCTGCTGGAGGCCCGCCAGGTTCCGGTGATCCGGGACCATGCCGAGTTCATCGCCGAGCAGGGGGACATGCTCGGCCGGCCGGGGCGGCTCTTCGTCGACGTGCTGGTGGCGAGCCGCAAGCCGGCCCGGGTGCGCGTGGGGGGGCGCGCGGTGACCGTCCTCAGCGGGAGCTTGCGGCTCCCCTGACGCTCAGTC
This sequence comes from Candidatus Rokuibacteriota bacterium, assembly GCA_016188005.1. Taxonomy (NCBI): domain Bacteria; phylum Candidatus Rokuibacteriota; species Candidatus Rokuibacteriota bacterium. Next base: position 2,450 of record JACPIQ010000005.1, read on the forward strand.
GCCGAGCGGCACGCCGAAGAGCGCGCCCGGGTCCACGCGAGCCTGCCGTACCTGGGCGGCGAAGTGCAGGTGGGGTCCGGTGGCGCGCCCGGACGCGCCCACCGCCCCGATGGGCTCGCCCCGCTCCACGCGGGCGCCCTCGGTCACGTCCACGCGGTCCAGGTGCATGTAGAGCGTGTAGACGCCGAGGCCGTGGTCGATCGCGACGAGACGCCCCGGAAAGAAGAAGTCGGCCACCAGGGCCACCTGGCCGCGGTTCGCCGCGACGACCGGCGTGCCGCGCTCCGCCCGGAAGTCCAGGCCCGAGTGCGGCATCCGCGGCTGGCCGTTGATGATGCGCCTCGAGCCGAAGCCCTCGCCCTTGCCCTCGGCGTCGACGGGCCGCGTGAAGCGACCGCGCCAGAGTCGCTCCGGGGTCGCCGTCTCGTACAGCGTCCTGAGCCGCGCCGACTCCGACTCGGCGCGGCGCTCCGTGTCCGGATCGAGGTCCACCATGTGCCCGGGCAGCGTGAGACGCTGGACCGGGAACCGGCGCGCCCGGACCGTAATGCGCCCGCGCAGCTGCCGACCCTGGCCATCCGCGTCCACGACGCCGAGGCGCCAGGCCGTCCTGCCGGGGCGCGCCTCGAGGTCGATGCCGGCCAGCGCGGCCCAGCCCGCGCCGTAGGGGAAGAAGGTGAGCCCGCGCCCGCCCAGGCTCCCCTCCACCTGGCGGGCGCCCTAGGCGCCCGTGACGAAGACGACGGCCACATCGCCCTGCCGCGGCACCGGCGGGACGATGCGCACCCCGAGCGCCGGCGCGGCGACGGCGGAGCCGGCAGCGAGGAGGAGCACCCCCAGGACCACCAGAGCCCCGGCCCACGCGCGCATGCGCCGATGGTACGCCCCCGCCGGGTCCGCGTCGGGGTGGCCCGCCGCGCCCCGTGCCTGGCAGGGTGCGGGAAGACTCCCCACGCCGCCGCTACGGCTGCTCGGGACGCTGCTGGCGGAGGAACTGCTCGATCTCGGCCACGAGATCGGCCGAGGGCGGCAGCTCGTCGCGGATCTCGCCAGGCCGGGCCGGCTGGATCTCGTCCTCGTCGGGGCGCTTCCGCTCGAGCTTCTTCACGTACTCCGCGATCTTGCCGTTCTGCGAGACGATCTCCTGGAGGTTCTGGTCGAACTGGCGCGCCGCCTCTTCGAGATCGGAGAGATCCGCCTCGGCGTCCAGCAAGTCCAGGACGCGGCGAACCAGCGCCATGGAGGCCTTCGGGTTCTCGATTCCCGAGATGTAGTGCGGCACGTTCGCCCAGAGGCTCGCCGTCGGCACGCCGCCATCGTGACAGAGCGTGTTCAGCACCCCCACGATGCCCGTGGGACCCTCGTAGCGCGTCGGGCGGATCCCCAGCCGCGCGGCCAGCTCCGGCTCGTGGGCCCCGCCCACGAGGCGGATGGGGCGCGTGTGGGGAACCTCGGCCAGGAGCGCGCCCAGGGTGAGGACCAGGGAGGTCCGGGTGCGACGGGCCAGATCGAGGACGGCACCGCAGTAGGCGCGCCACTTGAGGTGGGGCTCCACGGCCACGCCGATGATGAGGTCCCGGTCCAGCGCCTCGGGCTGCGACAGCGAGAACTCCGTGGCGGGCCAGACGATCTCGCGCTCGGTGCGCGAGCCGCTCTTGAAGCGGACGTACGGGCGCGAGAGGCCGAAGTGGTAGAACTCCTCCGGATCGATGCTCGCGAGGGGCCGGGCCGGCCAGATCTGGCCCAGGTAGCGCGCGGCGCTGGTGGCCGACTCGGCCGCATCGTTCCACCCGGCGAACGCCATGATGAGGATGGGGCGTCGCAGGGCTCCGGGCTCCTCGAAGACGGTCAGCGCGTCGCTCACGCTCCCTCTCCTCCTGGACCGAGGATGCCTGAGCCCCCGCGACCTCGCAAGGGCAAAAGCACCCGCTGTTGACGGCGGAGGGGCGTGGTCGGTATCATGGGCCGGGATCGAGCACCGCACGTTCACCGCACAGGAGGCATGGCCATGCGCGCACGGTTTGGGAGGGCCGCCCTCGTTCTGGTGGTGCTGCTGACGGCAGGGGGCTGCGCCACGTCCGAGGAGTGGGCCGAGTGGAAGGCTCACAACACCCATTTCGCCTCGGGCAAGCACATCGGTTTCTCGTGGCGCAACCGTGAGGGCCAGGGCCCCCGCGTCGCCCGGTCGGACATCGACGCCGCGCGCGCGGAGACCTGGTGGGGCAAGGCCATCACCGTCAGCCCCGAGCAGATCTTCCAGAACTGAGCGCGGGATCGACCTCGGACCGACCCGGATGAAGCGCTGGACCGCGGCGGTCCTGCCGGCGGTGCTGCTCGGGGGGTTGCTGTCCCCGGTGACGGCGGCCCCTCCCGAGGAGGCCGTCCTCCCGCTCGACAAGTACTCGACCCCGAAGGGCCGGAGTCTCGGCGCGGCCTATGAGGCCCAGCTCCGGCGGTTCTCCGAACGCCTCTACCACTGTGCCCCGTGGGTGGACGTCCGCAGGCAGGGACTCGGCTTCAACAGGCCCCGCTTCGCCACGGGTGACGACCGCTACCTGTCGGTGTGGCTCGAGATCGACCAGCACGAGGACGGCCGGTTCGCCGCCCTCGGCCCGGACGGCCGCCAGTCGGCGATGTTCTCCCGCTATGGGGTCGAGATGTTGCGGCGGTTGACGGCCCTCGAGGGTCTCCGGACGGAGCCCACCCTGGAGGGCTTCGGTGTCATCCTGAGCTGGCCCAAGCCGGGCACCAACGGCAGGCCGGGCGTCCAGCCGGTGAACGAGACGCTGGCCCTCTTCGTGAGCCGGGCGCCCCTCCTGGAGTTCCTGGCCAGGACGCTCCCGGCCTCGGAGCTGGCCGCCCGCGCCCGGTTCACGCTCTTCGACGGCCAGCGCGAGGTCGGACGGCTGCCGCTGGAGATCTGGGACGATCCCTTCATGACGACCTTCAAGCTCAAGGACTACCACCCGCCGACCGGATTCCGCTGCTAGCCCGACGTGTTCGTGGACCCGCGAGGGGTCAGGTCGCGAATAGCCCGGGGCCAGGCCGCGTCCAACCCGGCGCATGTTTGACAGCCCTCGGGGGGTCCGCTAGCATGAAATACAGGTGCGCGGAATGAAAGCGCCGATCCGGCAGAAGACGCAGTTCTCGCTGATCTACGTCCTCATCGCCGCCCTCGTCCTGTCCGTGCTCCAGAGCTGGCTGCTGGCGCCGCAGACCGTCGAGGTCCCGATGAGCCGTTTCCTGGCCCTGGTGCGCGAGGAAAAGGTCGAGCGGGTGTCGCTGTCGGACAGGGAGATCCGGGGCACCCTCAAGCCGGGGGCGCTGCCCGCGGCGGCCCCCCGCCCGGGCGACCGCGTGCGCAGCCTCCTGGGCGCCGAGCCCGGCGTCACCGTGTTCACCACCACGCGCATCCCGGGCGTGGACGACTCGGCGCTGGTCAAGGAGCTCGAGGCGCACAAGGTCGAGTTCTCGGGCCGGATCGAGAACACGTTCTGGCGCGACCTGCTGTTCGGCTGGATCCTGCCGCTCGCCATCATGGCCGGCATCTGGATGTTCCTCATGCGGCGCATCGGCGGCGGGTCCACGCAGGCGCTGTCCTTCGGACGGTCCAAGGCCAAGATCTACGACCGCAAGGAGCTCAAGACCTCGTTCGCGGATGTGGCCGGCGTCGACGAAGCCAAGGCGGAGCTGGTGGAGGTCGTGGACTTCCTCAAGAACCCGAAGAAGTACCAGCGCCTGGGCGGCCGGATCCCGAAAGGTGTCCTCCTGGTGGGGTCGCCCGGCACGGGCAAGACGCTCCTGGCTCGGGCCGTGGCCGGTGAGGCTGCCGTGCCCTTCTTCTTCCTCTCGGGCTCCGAGTTCGTGGAGATGTTCGTCGGGGTAGGCGCCGCCCGTGTGCGCGACCTGTTCGAGCAGGCCAAGGAGAAGGCGCCCTGCATCGTCTTCATCGACGAGCTGGACGCCATCGGCAAGACGCGGGGCGGCACCGGCGGGTTCGTGGGAGGGCACGACGAGCGCGAGCAGACACTGAACCAGATCCTGGCCGAGATGGACGGCTTCGACTCCTCGAAGGGCGTCATCATCATGGCGGCGACCAACCGGCCCGAGGTGCTGGACCCGGCCCTGCTGCGCGCGGGACGTTTCGACCGCCAGGTGGTCGTGGACAAGCCGGACGTGAAGGGGCGCGAGGCGATCCTCGGCGTCCACGCGCGCAACGTGACGCTCGCGCCGCAGGTGGACCTGCACGTGATCGCCGCCCGGACGCCGGGCATGGCGGGTGCCGACCTGGCGAACATCATCAACGAGGCGGCGCTCCTGGCGGCGCGGAAGGGCAAGGAGGCCGTGGAGATGGCCGACCTCGAGGAGGCCATCGACCGCGTCGTGGGCGGGCTCGAGCGGAAGAGCCGGGTGCTCTCCGAGAAGGAGCGCGACATCGTCGCCCATCACGAGATCGGGCACGCGCTGGTGGCCTCCTCCCTGCCCCACGCCGATCCCGTCCACAAGGTCACCATCATCCCGCGCGGCGTCAGCGCGCTCGGCGCCACCTACCAGCTGCCGCTGGAGGACCGGTACCTGCTCACACGCAGCGAGCTCGAGGACCGCATCGCGGTGCTGCTGGGCGGCCGGGCCGCGGAGGAGGCCGTATACGCGGAGATCTCCACCGGCGCCCACAACGACCTCGAGCGGTCCACGGAGATCGCGCGGCTCATGGTGACGCAGTACGGCATGTCGGACAAGCTTGGGCCCATGACCTTCGGCGGGGGACAGCAGGCGCTCTTCCTCAAGGGGTCCGGCCTGTCGCAGGAGCGCGAGTACGGGGAGGACACCGCCCGGGCCATCGACGACGAGATCCGGGCCATCATCGACCACATCTACGGGCGCGTGCGGGATCTCATGACGGCCAAGAAGGGCATTCTCATGGCGGCCGCCGCGGCGCTCAAGGTGAACGAGACGCTGGAGGGAGACCGCTTGCGGAGGCTCCTGGCCGGCGAGTGATCGTGGAGGGAATCCGATGATCTGGATCAAGCGTAGCACCCTTGCAGTTCTGCTCATCGTGGCCGCCGCCCTGGGAGCCGGCGTGGGCGTCTGGGGGACGGGGGCGGCTGACCCGGCGAGGCCGTCCCCCGTGGTGCCCGCCGGGATGCAGGCCCGGCTGATCCCGGCCGCGCTGCCCGTGCCATCCGGGAGCTTCGCCCGGGTGGCCGAGACGGTGGCCCCGGCCGTGATCAACATCAACACGGTGACGCGCGGAGCGCTCGGGAGGACGCCCATCGAGGAGTTCTTCGGCGAGGAGTTCTTCCGGCGCTTCTTCGGCGAGGTCCCGGAGCGCGAGCAGCAGCAGCGGAGCCTGGGCTCGGGCGTCATCGTGGACCCATCGGGCATCGCCCTCACCAACGCCCACGTCGTCGAGCGCGCGACGGACATCGAGGCCGTCACCGCCGACGGCAAGAAGCACAAGGCCAAGCTGGTGGGGGTCGACCGGCGCACCGATCTCGCCGTGCTGCGGCTGCAGGGGGGGCCCTACCCCGCGGCGAGCCTCGGGGACTCCGACAAGATCAAGGTCGGCGACTGGGTGCTCGCCATCGGTTCGCCCTTCGGGCTGCAGCAGACGGTGACCGCGGGGATCATCAGCGCCAAGGGCCGGTCCCTCGGCGGGGGCCCCTTCGACGACTTCCTCCAGACCGACGCCGCCATCAACCCCGGCAACTCGGGCGGGCCCCTGGTGAACATGAGCGGCGAGGTGGTCGGCATCAACAGCGCCATCCTCTCCCGCTCCGGCGGCAACGTCGGCATCGGCTTCTCCATCCCGGCGAACATGGCGCGGCGCATCTACACGGAGCTGGTGGCCAAGGGCAAGGTGACGCGGGGCTGGCTCGGCGTCTCCATCCAGCCGCTCACCCCGGAGCTGGCCAAGAGCTTCGGCCTGCGGGATCCCAAGGGCGTGCTGATCTCCGACGTGGTGCAGGACAGTCCCGCCGAGAAGGCCGGCATCGTGGCGGGTGACATCATCACCGACTTCGACGGCAAGAAGGTGGACAACCCCCAGGATCTCCAGAAGATCGTGGCCCTGACCGCGCCCGGCAAGGGGGTGCCGGTCACCGTGTGGCGCGACAAGTCGCACAAGGCCATGGAGATCAAGATCGGCGACACGCCGGACGACACCGTCGCGCTCAAGTCGAACAGCCGCGGCAAGAGCCTGCTGGGGCTGGAAGTCCGCCCGATCACTCCCGAGCTCGCCCGCCAGCTCAATCTGAGAGGCGCCGAGGGCGTCGTCGTGATGCGCGTGGAGGAGGAGAGCCCCGCGGCGGAGGCGGGGCTCCAGCGGGGCGATGTGATCCGCGAGGTCAACCGGCAGCGCGTCCGGTCCGTGCAGGACTTCGAGCGCACCACGCGGGGGCTCAAGGAGGGCGACCGCGTGACCCTCCTGCTCCAGCGCGGGCCCCAGGCGCTCTACGTGGCGTTCACCGTGGCCCGGGGTTGATGGGGGAGGGCTCGCCGCTCGCGCAGCTCCGCGCGCTCATCACCGATCACCAGGGGCGCCCCGCGCCGCCCATCGCGCGCCTCCTCGGCGCTCGCGTGCTGGCCGTGGACGCAGGGCGCGTCTCCATCGAGTTCGCGGTCAAGGACGAGTTCCTGACCCCGGGCGGCTGGGTGCAGGGCGGTATCATCACCGCGTACGTCGACATGTGCATGGCGCTCGCCGCGCACACGCTCTTCGAGCCGGGGCAGCTCTTGTCCACCTCCTCGCTCACCGTGAGCTTCCTCGCGCCCGTGACGGCTGGCCCCGTGGTCGGCGAGGGCAGCGTCGTCAAGCGCGGGCGGTCCGTGGTCTTCCTCGAGGCCGTCCTCCACGACCGCGAGCGGCGGGAATGCGCGCATGCCTCGTCGGTGGGCTCCATCCACGCCAGGACGTAGCCGCTCCCCTGCCTGGGCGCCCATCCATCCGAGCCCGCGGTTGAGGCCGCCGCGCGCACTGTATCTGATTGCGTGCAGTCCTCTCGTCCTCACGATGGTGGCTGGATTTCTCTTGTGCACATCATTGAGTGACGATACGGCTGCCCAACATGACGCCCCAGCGGACCGGGAGCTCGCGCTGCTCGCTTCCCGTCCGCTGAGCGCCACGTTAGAGCGCTCTATGGAGGAGCCGCCATGGCTCGACAGGAATCGGTTTCCGTCGAGACATTGAAAGCAATCGCCGATGCGTTCAATGCCCACGATCTGGACGCGATAATGGAGTTCTTTGCCGATGATTGCTCGCTGGACATGCCCCGGGGGCCGGACCCGTGGGGGCGGCGCTTTACGGGCAAAGCGGCCGTGCGAGAGGCATTAGCGACACGCCTTAAGGGTCTCCCAGACGTCCACTACAGTGATGACCGGCACTGGGTCAGCGGCAATATGGGCGTGTCGGAGTGGCTGCTGACCGGCACGACACCCGACGGAGTCCGAGTTCAAGTACGTGGATGCGATCACTGGGGGTTCCGGGACGGGAAGGTAATCAGGAAGGGCTCATATTGGAAGATCGTTGAGAAGCCCGTATGAGATGACCGCTTGAACCCTGGGTGGAGCCGACGCGCTATCGCGCGCGACTCACCCTGGCGTTCGCCCCATCGTGCGGTTCGCTGGGGGGAGGTCGAGTCTGCTAGAGTCACCGCTAGGAGGTGGACGATGAGCGACCCAATGATCGTCTCCGACCCACAGGTGATGATGGGCAAGCCGGTGGTTGCGGGCACGCGCGTCACAGTAGATCTCATCCTCGAGAAGCTGGGCAGCGGCGAATCGATCGAGGCGGTGCTTGCGTCCCACCCGCGCCTGACCCGCGAGGGTGTGCTGGCCGCCCTCCGCTTCGCCGCACAGGCCCTCCGGGCTGAAGTGGTCTACCCGCTCAGTGCGAAGTCCGCGTGAACCTGGTCGCCGATGAAGGTGTCGACCGCGCGGTGGTGGAGCGCCTGCGACATGACGGCCATGAGGTCGTCTACGTGGCCGAGCTCTCCCCCAGCGTTACGGATGAGGAGGTCTTGCGGCAGGCGAACGAGCGAAGGGCCGTTCTGTTGACTGCGGACAAGGACTTCGGTGAGCTGGTGTTCCGCCAGGGCCTCGTGCACAGCGGAGTGGTCCTGGTTCGCCTTGCGGGGCTGGCGAATCCCACGAAGGCGGAAATCGTGGCCGAGGTATGTCGTGACCGCACCGGGGAACTCGTCGGGGCGTTCAGCGTTGTCTCGCCAGGACAGGTCCGTATTCGACGAACGTCGTGATAGTCCGTGAGGGTCGAACTCCGGCGTTCAGCCGGCCGCTCACTGGCAACGTTCGACCCACAAGGCGGGAAAGGGCTTCTCAGCGTAGAATCACCCCAGGGGGAGATGCGATGGCAAGGGAGTTCAGCGTGATTATCGAGCGGGATGCCGACGGCTACTTCGTGGCTTCCGTGCCCGCGCTGCGGGGGTGTCACACCCAGGCAACGTCCCTCGACGAGCTGATGAGTAGGGTGCGCGAGGCCGTCGAACTCTGCCTCGAGGCCCAAGGCGAGAGCATCGAGCCACTCGACTTCATCGGCGTCCAAAAGATCACAGTGGCGTGACCCGGCTTCCGCGGATCACCGGAAGAGAAGTCATGTCCGCCCTGCGCAAGGCGGGTTTGAGGTCGCGAGAATCAAGGGCAGCCACCATTTCCTTCGTCACCCCGACGGCCGGGGAACCGTCGTGCCCGTCCACGCCGGTGAGACTATCGGCCCGGGGCTCCTGGCAGCCATCCTCCGTGACTGCGAACTCGACCGAGATGAATTCATCGCGTTGTTGTAGCAAGCGGTGGCTTCAGGGGTCGCCCCCGATCCGGATAGGAGCCGATGACTCGGGGCAGCCGAAAGCAAATCTTGGACTGGACGGCGCGCCGGGGCTTTCCTGCTGAGTTCTCGGAGTTCGTTGGTCTGAGCGATTGTGCCGTTGCTCGCCCTCCGGTCTGGCAGCCGAGGGGTCACAGCGATCCCGCAGAAGCCTGCTTGGAGGACTGCGGCGCCCAGTTCCTTCCCGGCGCCGACTGCTGGAATGATCTTGCCGCCTGGTGGCTGGTTCATCCGCGGGGAGCCAACAAGCCCAATTGGGATCTTGCTGTTGCACGCGACTTCGCAGGCAAGCCAGGTCTCGCGTTGCTTGAAGCAAAGGCGCACGAGAATGAGTTGGATTGGGCCGGGAAACGACTCCGTACAGACGGCTCGGCCAACTCTATCGAAAACCACGAGCGCATCGGGCAGGCAATCGCCGAGGCAGGCGCAGCACTCGACCGCGTCGTCGCAGGCGTGCGAATAGCGCGCGACACCCACTACCAACTCGCGAATCGCGTAGCATACAGCTGGAAGTTGGCGTCGATGGGCATCCCGATGAGGAATTGAGACCAGCGATCATGACGAGCCGAAGCGGCAGGTCGGGGGAGTTCGCGGTGTGCATCCACAACGGCGAGTACGATGCCGACCTCATCGTCGGCAAGATTTATCGCGTCGTGAAGCCGAAGCGCAACGACAGGCTGTCTGACATCCGCGTCCTTGACGAATCGGGCGGTCGCGATCCACTAACCCCGACACGTCGACGGCGATCACGTGCTGAGCGACCTCCGCGAGCGCTTCGACGAGGTCCTCGCGACCCTGGAGGCTCTGGCCGGCTGGTCGACGCCGCGGCACCGAGTCCCGCCGAAGGCGGGCTTGGTCGTACGCCTCGCGCCCGCGCCTCTCTCGGGGCTCGTCTGGCTCGTCATTTGGCCCGGCACGGTGCGGTTACGCGCGTGGGGGAGGCGAAACCCATTGGAGCTGATGGAGCCGCTCCCCCGCCTCGGCGCGCGCCCATCTGCTAGAATCGATATGGGGCGGCGCAGGCTGGGGCCGCGGGGTCCAGGGCGCCGCCTCGACATCTCGCGCGATGGAATACAAGGACTACTACAAGATCCTGGGTGTCGACCGGAGCGCCGACGACAAGGCGATCAAGACCGCCTATCGCCGGCTGGCCCGCAAGCACCACCCGGACGTCTCCAAAGGGTCCGCCGCGCGCTTCCAGGAGCTCAACGAGGCCTACGAGGTGCTCGGGGATCCGGACAAGCGCCAGCGCTACGACGCGCTGGGCTCCGACTGGCAGCGAGTCGCCGCACCCGGCGCCCGGTCGCCCTCCGGGGGGGGCGAGGTCCACGTCCGCCGGGGCGAAGCCCCTGGTGGATTCTCCGAGTTCTTCCAGGCCATCTTCGGCGATCTCGGAGGCGGCCGTGGGCGCGTCCGGGACTCCAGACGCGGCGGCCTCGGCGACATCGGGTTCGGCGACCTCGGCGATCTCGGAGCCGCGGGGGCAGCCGATGTCGAGGCCGCCCTGGAGCTCTCGCTGGAAGAGGCCTTCCGGGGGGTGCGGCGGGCGATCTCGCTGGACCTGGACGAGCCATGCGCCGCCTGCGGGGGTGCCGGGCACGTGAACCGGCGGCCCTGCGGGCAGTGCCGCGGGAGCGGCTGGGCCAAGGGGCGCCGGCAACTCGAGGTGAAGATCCCCGCGGGCGTGGACACGGGCTCGCGCATCCGCGTGCCCGGCGAGGGGGCGGGCCCGGCGGGCGGCAGGCGGGGCGACCTCTACCTGCGCGTCACGGTGCGGCCCGACGAGCGCTTCGAGCGGAGGGGCGACGACCTGTACCTGGACCTGGCCATCCCCTTCGTGGACGCCGCCCTCGGCGCCGAGGTGCAGGTGGCCACGCTCAAGGGCCCGGTGTCCATGAAGGTGCCTCCCGAAACCTCGGGGGGACGCACGTTCCGCCTCCCCGGCTACGGAATGCCCCGCCTCAAGGGGGGCGGCGCCGGGGACCAGTACGTGCGGGTGCAGCTGACCGTCCCGGCGGGCCTCACCCCCCGGGAGAAGGAGTTGCTGACGGATCTCAAGCGGCTCCGTCCGGAGATGCCCAGATGAGATTCGACAGGCTGACGGTGAAGGCGCGCGAGGCGGTCGAAGCCGCGCAGTCCCTCGCGGATCAGGGCAGCCACCAGGCCCTGGAGCCCGAGCACCTCCTGCTGGCGCTGGTGCAGCAGCAGGAAGGCGTGGTGGGTCCGCTCCTGGCCAAGCTCGGGGCCCATGGCGACGCCGTCACGCGCCAGATCCAGGCCGAGCTCGACAAGCTTCCCAAGGTGCGAGGCGGCGGCGGCCAGTACGTCTCGCCCCGGCTCGAGGCCGTCCTCAACCGTGCCTGGGACGAGGCGCAGCGCCTCAAGGACGAGTACTGCTCCACCGAGCACCTGCTCATCGGCATCGCCCAGGAGAAGACCGGCGCGGCGGCGCGCGCGCTCGCCGGACAGGGCGTGACGCCGGAGGCGATCTACCGCGCGCTCGTGGACGTGCGCGGCTCCCAGCGTGTCACGGACGCGACCCCCGAGGAGAAGTACCAGGCGCTCCAGCGCTACTCCAAGGACCTGACGGAGCTGGCGCGCCAGGGCAAGCTCGATCCTGTCATCGGGCGCGACGAGGAGATCCGCCGGGTCGTGCAGGTGCTCTCGCGCCGGACCAAGAACAACCCCGTGCTCATCGGCGAGCCTGGCGTGGGCAAGACGGCCATCGTCGAGGGGCTCGCCCAGCGGATCGTGGCGGGGGATGTGCCCGAGGGGCTCAAGGGCAAGCGGCTCGTGGCGCTGGACATCGGTGCCATGGTGGCGGGCTCGAAGTACCGCGGCGAGTTCGAGGACCGGCTCAAGGCCGTGCTGCGGGAGATCACGGAGGCCCAGGGCCAGGTCATCTGCTTCATCGACGAGCTCCACACGCTGGTGGGCGCGGGGGCGGCGGAGGGCGCCGTGGACGCGGCCAACATGCTCAAGCCGGCGCTGGCGAGCGGTGAGCTGCGCTGCGTGGGGGCCACCACGCTGGACGAGTACCGCAAGCACGTGGAGAAGGATCCGGCGCTGGAGCGCCGCTTCCAGCCCGTGGTGGTGCGCGAGCCCTCGGTGGAGGACACCATCGCCATCCTGCGGGGGCTCAAGGAGAAGTACGAGGTCCACCACAAGGTGAAGATCAAGGACTCGGCGCTGGTGGCGGCGGCCGTCCTCTCCCACCGCTACATCACCGACCGCTTCCTGCCCGACAAGGCCATCGACCTGGTCGACGAGGCCGCCTCGCGGCTGCGCATCGAGATCGATTCGCTCCCCGGCGAGGTGGACGAGATCGAGCGCCGCATCATGCAGCTCCAGATCGAGCGGGTGTCGGTGGCGCGCGAGTCCGACGAGGTCTCGCGCGAGCGCCTGGGACGGCTCGACGCCGAGCTGGCCGACCTCAGGGAGAAATCGGCCGGGCTCAAGGCCCAGTGGGAGGCCGAGAAGTCCGCGATCATGGCGATCAGCCGGATCAAGGAGGAGTCCGAGGCCACGCGCGTCCAGATGGAGGACGCCCAGCGGCGCGGCGACCTCCAGAGGGCGGCGGAGCTCCGCTACGGCACGCTGCTGGATCTCGACAAGCGCCTCGAGACGGAGAACGCGCGGCTGGCCGAGGTCCAGAAGGCCGGCAAGATGCTGAAGGAGGAGGTGGACGAGGAGGACGTGGCCGAGACCGTGGCCAAGTGGACCGGCATCCCCGTCTCGCGGCTCCTGGAGGCCGAGGTCCAGAAGCTGGTCAAGATGGAGCAGCGCCTGGGGCAGCGCGTGGTGGGGCAGGCCGAGGCCATCATCGCCCCTGGGGCCCACCGGCGTCGGCAAGACCGAGCTGGCGCGCGCGCTGGCCCAGTTCCTCTTCGACGACGAGCGCGCCATCATCCGGCTGGACATGTCCGAGTACATGGAGAAGCACACGGTGGCCCGGCTCATCGGGGCACCCCCCGGCTACGTGGGCTACGACGAGGGCGGGCAGCTCACCGAGGCCGTGCGGCGCCGCCCCTACGCGGTGGTCCTCTTCGACGAGATCGAGAAGGCGCACGCGGATGTGTTCAACGTGCTCCTGCAGGTGCTGGACGACGGCCGGCTCACCGACGGCCACGGCCGCACCGTGGACTTCCGCAACACGGTGATCATCATGACCTCCAACCTCGGCAGCCACATCTTCCGCGAGGAGGAAAGGCCCGAACGCGCCCGCCCGCTCATCCTGGAGCTCCTGCGCCAGACGCTCCGGCCCGAGTTCCTGAACCGCATCGACGAGGTGGTCGTCTTCCGTCCGCTGGGGCGCGAGGAGATCGCCGCCATCGTGGGCATCCAGACGAGGCAGCTGCTCCAGCGCCTGGCCGACCGGCGCGTCACGCTCGAGCTGACACCGGGGGCGGAGGAGCTGCTGGCGCGCGAGGGCTTCGACCCGGCCTTCGGCGCCCGCCCGCTCAAGCGCACCATCCAGAAGATGGTGCAGGACCCGCTGGCGATGAGCCTGCTGGAGGGCGAGTTCGGCGAGGGCGACACGGTCGTCGCCGACGCCGACGGCGACGAGATCGTCTTCCGCAAGCGCCTGGCCACCGAGCCGGCCTGAATCGACGGCTGCCCCGGGGGCATCGTAACGGGCACGGGCCTCCGCCCGCGCCGCTGATCCCCCTCCAGCAGGGAGCCGACATGACCGTGTCTCGCGGGACGCTGCACTACGGCTGGATCGTGCTCGGCGCCGTGGTGCTCATCATGATCACCGCCTCGGGCCTCCGGGCGATCCTCGGCGTCTTCATCAAGCCCATGGAGGCGGAGTTCGGCTGGGACCGGGCCTCCCCCTCGGGGGCAGCCGCCCTGTCGCTGCTCCTCCTCGGCGCCGTGGGGCCGGGGGTGGGGTGGCTGGCGGACCGCTGGGGTCCCCGTCGGGTGATGCTCCTGGCCCTCGCCATCCTCTCGGTCGGCACCATGCTCTCCTCCCGCGTGACGAGCCTCTGGCAGATCTACGCGACCGCCGGCGTCCTCATGGCGACAGGCGCGGGCGGCATGGGCATGGCCACGGCGGCGACCATCGCGGCGCGCTGGTTCGAGTCTCGGCGCGGCCTGGTGCTGGGGATCCTGGGGGGCGGCATGTCGGCCGGTCAGCTCGTGATGATCCCGCTGGCCGTCTGGTTCACCGTCAATCACGGCTGGCGCAACTCCTTCCTGTGGCTCGGCGCGAGCGTCCTCGTGACCGCCATCCCGCTGACGCTCTGGCTCGTGAAGGACGACCCGGCCCAGAAGGGGCTCAGGCCCTACGGCGCGGGGCTCGGCGCACTCAGATCCGTGGCCGGCGCGGTGCAGGACGAGCGCCGCGTCCCCGTGACCGAGGCGATGCAGCACCCCGCCTTCTGGCTCCTGGCGGCGACCTTCTTCGTCTGCGGGTACACCTCCAACGGGCTCGTGCTCACGCACCTCGTGCCCTACGCGGCGGAACACGGGTTCTCCGAGATGCACGCCGCCCAGGCGCTCGGCATCATGGGCGCCATGAACATCCTGGGGACGGTGATGTCGGGCTGGATCTGCGACCGGTTCGGCCGCAAGGGACCGCTGGCCTTCTACTACGCCGTGCGGGGGCTCTCCCTGCTCCTCCTGCTCTATGTCTGGAACGTGCCCTCGCTGCACGGCTTCGCGGCGCTGTTCGGGCTCAACTACATCTCCACCGTTCCCCCCACCACCACGCTCACGGCGAATATCTTCGGCCGCTACTCCGTGGGCACCCTCTCGGGCTGGATCTTCTTCTCGCACCAGGTGGGCGCCGCGCTGGGGGCGGGCGTGGGGGGGTGGGTCTTCGACGCCACCGGCTCCTACACCTGGGCCTTCGTCTCGGCCGCGCTGCTGGGCTTCGTCGCCTCCGGGCTGGCCCTGGCCATCAAGGAAGAGCCGGTGGCGAGGACGCCGACCGCCCAGCCGGCGGCGGCAGGCGTCGCGCTCCCCACGCACTAGCCCGGCCGCGTCGGAAGGACTCGGCACTACAGTGGCGGCAAGGGCCCTGCGCGTCCGGCCTCATCGAAGTAGGCTATGATCGTGGGGCGCCCCGGGGCCATGGTGTCCATCCCGGCTCGCATCGAGGAGGGGGTCGCCCCGGGATCGAGGCTGCCGCGGTCGAGGAGGACAAGCGGCCCGGGGGAGGCGATGTGCGACCGCTCCAAGGGGAAGTGAGGCCGGCCGGGACCGGGGTCCGGGCCCGGTCGGCGGGCGTGAGGAGGACCGTGCGAAGATGGACCGGGAGAAGCTGAGGGCGATCCTGGAAGACGTCGAGGCCGGCCGCCTCTCGACGGCCGCGGCGCTGGCTCGCCTCCGCGACCTCCCCTACGAGGACCTGAGGTTCGCCAAGGTGGATCTGCACCGGGCGCTGCGGGCGGGGGCGCCTGAAGCCGTCTTCTGCCTGGGGAAGACCCTGGATCAGGTGGTCGCGATCGTGGCGCGGCTGGGCGCTCATCACGACAATGTCCTGGCCACGCGCGCCACCGCGGAGACGGCCCACGCCATCGAGGCCGCCGGCCTCCCGCACCGCTACCACGCCGAGGCCCGGCTCGTCGTGGTCAATCCGAAGCCGATCGACGGTGTGGGGCTGGTCGCCGTCGCCACCGCCGGCACCTCCGACATCCCGGTGGCCGAGGAAGCCGCGGTCACCTGCGAGGTCCTCGGCAACCGGGTGGAGCGGGTGTACGACGTGGGAGTAGCGGGGCTCCACCGGGTGCTGGATCACCACCACATCCTGAGCGAGGCCAACGCCATCATCGCCGTGGCGGGCATGGAGGGGGCGCTGCCGAGCGTCATCGCGGGACTGGTGGACCGGCCGTTGATTGCGGTCCCGACCAGCGTGGGCTACGGCGCGTCCTTCGGCGGCATCACGGCGCTCCTGGCCATGCTCAACTCCTGCGCCCCGGGCGTGAGCGTCGTCAACATCGACAACGGCTACGGCGCCGCCGTCCAGGCCAACCAGATCAACAAGCTCGCCAGCAAGGTCCGGTGAGGCCGTCGCGACCGGACGGGCCGCGCGAGAGGCGAACGTGACCACCGCGCTGGCCGTCGTGCTCCTGGGCCTGGTCCTCGGCATGCGCCACTCCACCGATCCCGACCACGTCATCGCCGTCACGACGATCGTGAGCCGCGAGCAAGGACTGGGGAGCGCCGCGCTCATCGGACTCATGTGGGGACTCGGCCACACGGTGACCATCGTCCTCGCCGGGGGCGCCATCGTCCTCTGGAACCTCGTGATCCCGCCCCGGGTGGGTCTCACGATGGATCTCTCCGTCGCCCTGATGCTGATTCTTCTGGGGCTCTTGAACCTGCGCGGCGTCGTCAGCCGGATCGGGGAGGCCCGTCCTGCGACGGGGAGTGCCAGCGGTGGGACGCACGGCCACGCGCATCGGCACGGCGACTACGTGCACACCCACTCGCACGGTCACGCGCCGGACGGCCATGGCCACGGGGAGGATGCGACCCCCCTGGGATGGCTCGACAGGAGGATCGCGCGGCCGGGGCTCTACCGGGCTGCGCGTCCGCTCATCGTGGGGGTGCTCCACGGCCTCGCGGGGTCGGCCGCCGTGGCCCTGCTCGTGCTCGCCACGATCCGGGATCCCCGGTGGGCGACGGCCTACCTGCTGGTCTTCGGGCTGGGCACCATCGCCGGGATGATGCTGATGACCGTGGCCATCGCGTGGCCGTTCGCCTACACGGCCGGCCGCCTCCCGCTGATCAACCGATACCTGGGGATGGCCTCGGGTGTCCTGAGCCTCGCCTTCGGCCTCTTCCTCGCCTACCAGGTCGGGTTCGTGAGCGGGCTCTTCGGTGGAGATCCCCGCTGGGCGCCGGAATGAACCGCGGGCTCGAGCGAGACTGTGGGCCGCGCTACGCCCCCTTGCGAATCCAGATCGCCGTGTCGTGGAACGCGGCGCCGCCGGCCGGCCAGGCCGGATCGGCGCCGGTGAGGACGTTGATGCCGATGCCGTTCTCGAAGTGGCGGTTCGGCCAGATCCCCTCGACGATCACGACCCCCCGCTGCTGACCCGCCTGCGGCCTGGCGTGGACCGTCACCGTGCCACGCTCGTTGCCGAGCACCACCCGGTCCCCCTCGACCACGCCGAGCGCGGCGCAGTCGTCGGGGTGCAGCAGCGCGGTGGGGCGCCCCTCGCGGCGCAGCGAGCCCGGCGTCTCGGTGAACGTGGAGTTGAGGAATGTGCGCGCCGGCGCGGCCACCAAGCGGAACGGCCGGTCAGCCGTGGCCTCGTCGATCACCGCGAAGTGGTCGGGGAGCCCGGGCATCTCCTGCCAGCGCCCCCCGTAGGCCGACCAGTCCGGCTTGAAGCGGAACCTGCCGTCGGGCCAGGCGAAGCCGGCGAGGAAGTGCGCCGTCTCGAACGGCAGGGCCATGTCCTGGCCGCCGCGCTCCCAGTTCGTCCGCGCATCCCACATGCCGGACTGGCGGAGCGTCCAGTCCATGATCTCCCACGCCGTCATCTCGAAGCCACGATGCCGCGCGCCGAGGTGGTGGGCCAGGTCTGCGATCACGCGGTGGTTCTCGCGGCACTCGCCGGGCGGCTCGATCGCGCGACGGGCGACCTGGAAGTAGGTGTGGCCGCTCGCCGTGTAGAAATCGTCGTGCTCGACGAACATGGTGGCCGGCAGCACCACGTCGGCGAAGGCCGCCGTCTCCGTGAGGAACTGCTCGTGCACACAGAGGAACAGGTCCTCCCGGGCCAGGCCCTTGTGGACGAGCGTGAGGTCGGGACACACCATGGCAGGGTTGGTGTTCTGGACCAGCATGGCGGTGACCGGGGGGCCGTACCCGAGGGCCTCGGGATCGCCCGTGAGGATCGGCCCCAGGCGAGACTGATCGAGCTGGCGCACGGAGCGGTCCACGGCGTCGAGCCCTTCGATCAGCGAGCGATCGAGCGGGTAGATGGCCGTCTGGCCGTAGAGGGCGCCGCCCCCCGGGTGCTGCCAGGCGCCCGTCACCGCGGGCAGGCAGGACACGGCGTGCATGTTGGCCGCGCCGTTGCGTGACCGGCTGAAACCGTGGTGGCAGCGGATGAAGCTTCGCCTGGTGCGCCCGTAGAGCCGGGCGAACGTCACGATCTCCTCGACAGCCAGGCCGGTGATGCGCGCGGCCCACTCCGGCGAGCGCGTCCTGACGTGCGCGGCCAGCTCGTCCGGGGCGTCCGTGTACCGACGGAGGTAGGCCCAGTCGGCATGGCCCTCGGCGAACAGGACGTGCATCACCGCGCAGGCCAGGGCGCCGTCGGTGCCCGGACGCAAAGCGAGGTGCATGTCGGCCTGCGCCGCGGTGTCCGTACGGTAGGGATCGACCACGACGAGCGTGGCGCCGCGCCGGCGGGCGCGCAGGGCGTGGGTCATGACGTTGACCTGCGTGTGCACCGGGTTGCCGCCCCAGATCACCACGAGGTCCGAGTGCTCGCCCACCTCGCGGAAGTCGACCCCGCGCTTGGCTCCGGTGCCCGCCGTCCAGCCAGCATCCGACAGGGCCACGCAGATGGTCGACTTCCAGCGCGAGTACTTCATCACGTGGCGCAGGCGGTTGATGCCGTCGCGCTGCACCAGGCCCATGGTCCCCGCGTAGTAGTACGGCCACACCGCGGCAGGGCCCAGCCGCGCGGCCTGCTCGGTGAAGGCGTGGGCGACGAGGTCCAGCGCCTCGTCCCACCCGATCCGGGTGAACTGGCCAGAGCCCTTGGGACCGACGCGCTTGAGGGGGTAGAGGAGGCGATCGGGATGGTGGACGCGCTCGGCGTAGCGGGACACCTTCTCGCAGATCACACCCGCCGTGTAGCTGTTGCGCGCCGAGCCGCGCATCCGGCCGATCGTGCGCGCGTCGAGGCGCTCCACGTCGAGGGCGCACGTGCTGGTGCAGTCGTGCGGGCAGACGGAGGGGACCGTCAGGACCGCGGGCCGACTCTCGCCCTGGAGGGGGGCAGCCGCCTCCTCTCGCATGGGCCCACGATACCTCCGGCCCGGGCCGCTCCGCCACCTCTTCCCCGTTCGGGCTGGGCCGCCCCCCTCAGCCGGCCCGGCCCGCACTTGATCCCCGGCCATCACTATCGGCGTCAGGAATTGGGCACAGAGCATGGAAGAAAAGGCCTGCCCTTTGGCGGCCAAACGAATCCCCTCTTGTCGGTGACCTTTACATTCGGAAATGACTTCCGCTTCCAACACATCGAAAGGTGCTCATGCGCCGATGTTGGCACTCTTGTTGCTCTCGGACTTGTTGCCGGAACGGGCCGGTGCTGATGTTCCCTTGGATCTGGGCACGCAAGGAGGAGCCATGAAAACGCTTCTTGGACTGGTCTTGACAGCGCTGCTCCTGGGCTTTGCCGCGCCCGGGATGGCCGATACCTATACCCAGCTCACCTTGCCGGCGCTGAACGTGCGCATACAGACCTGGACCGGCGGCGGGGCATACGATCCCATATTCCCCAGCACGCAGACCTGGAACGGCGTTCCCTTCACGTTCGCGGAGGACGCCAGCGGCAACCAGGTCTGGATGGGTAACATGGACGTCCCGGTCAATGTCTTCGGCGCCACCAAGGCGTACACAATCATGAACTCGGCATTCGGAGCCTTCGGCTCCGTGAACGGCTCCATCGAGTTCTTCGGTTCCGGCGACGGCTATTACGAGATGGATCTCACCCAGGGCATCAATATCCGCGATCACTGAAACGGGGGCTTCAACAACGCCATCGACGGCATCAACGCCGTGCCTGCCTTCAACCCCGGCGGCGCCCGCCTCGACATGCAGATCTTCGATCTGCTGGCAACTTTTTCCGACGAAGAGCTGGTAACCCTGCGCTTCAACTACATGCCCCAAGGGTCCGGGGGCAACCCCCTCGCCGGCGCCGTCACGAGGCGGGCTGCCCCGGGTGCTGCGCGGGGGTCCTCAGGGGCGGGCGGATCTCAGCCGCCCGCCGGAGATCGCGTTTGTCACTCCTATGCGCTGAGTCCGGTGGGTCTCGGCGGTCTTCGGTGCGCGGCACGGTGAAGAACTGCGTCGGCGCGGTGCAGGAAGCGCTGGACGGTTGGCCGCGGGTGGACTAGACTTAGTCCGCTATGGAGACGGTCAATGTGCACGATGCGAAGACGCATTTCTCGCGGCTCCTGGACCGCGCGCAGGAGGGCCAGGAGTTCGTGATTGCGAAGGCTGGCAGGCCGGTGGCCAGGCTCGGGCCGCTCGCACGGCCGGGGAAGAAGCGGCGGCTGGGCCTGCTCGACGGCAAGTTCAGGATCCCCGACGACTTCAACGAGCCGCTGCCGGACGAAGTGATCGCCGCCTTCGAAGGCCGTCGGCGGTGAGGGTCCTGCTCGATACGCACCTGCTGCTCTGGTCGGTGGCGAGTTCGCGCCGGCTGCCGAAGGTGGCGCGGTCCCTCATCCTCGATGGGGCGAACGAGGTGTTCTACAGTGCCGCAAGCGTGTGGGAAGTAGCCATCAAGAGCGCGCTGCGGCGCACGGACTTCAGGGCCAATCCGACAGTGCTCGTGCGCGCTCTCGCGCAAAGCGGGTTCTCCGAGTTGCCGGTGACGGCAGCGCATGCGGCGCGCGTCGCCGGCTTGCCGGCAATTCACCGCGATCCGTTCGACCGGCTGCTGGTGGCGCAGTCGCTGGCCGAGCCGATGACGCTCCTCACGAATGACGCGGTGCTGGTGCGCTACGGTCCGTTGGTACAGTTGGTGTAAGGAAGGGGCGCCCCCCGCCGGATTCCGTTCCCGCTGGTTATCCTTCTTCGAGCGACACCTGGATCGCCTTCTTCTACGCCCTCAGAACCATCGGGCCCCTGCTATGCGCCTCCTGTGCGCTGGTCCACCGTCCTCAGCCTGCCTTCTCCCCCTCGCGGGAGAGGGAGGCGTGATGGAGGGCCAGCCAGACCGTCGGCCCGGCGGGATCCGTCCACTCGACCCGATGGCGGCAGCGAGCCGGGATCTCGACCCAGTCACCCGGGCCCAGCACGAGGAGGTCCGGCTTCCCCTCGACGCGGAGCGCCGCGCTCCCGCGCAGGAGCACGACCCACTCGTCCCCCGCCTGATCCCACCAGCGCCCCGGAGGCGTCGCCTGGCCGGTGGAGATGATCCGCTCGAGCGTGAGGCCGGGGCAGTCGAGCAGGACCTCGACCAGCTCGCCGGGCCGGGGTCCCGGGAGATTGGCGAAGAGGTTGCCTCGCTTCACGCGGTCAGCCGCTCGATCAGCACCCTGTGCTCGGGGTAGAGAGCGCGCAGCGAGGAACGATCGGCAAGCTCGAAGTCGGCGAAGTCGAAGCCGGGCGCCACGGTACCCCCCACGAGAGCATAGGAGTCCGGGTCGTTGACGACGGCGCCATACCAGGAGCCGGCCGGTACCACCGCCTGGAACACCTCGCCCCGGTCGGCATCCCGGCCCATCACCACCTCCCGCAGTTCGCCGCCCGGCAGGATGAGGAAGAGCGTGAGGGGAGCCCCCTCGTAGAAGTGCCACACCTCGTCGGACTTGATGCGATGGAGGGCTGAGACCTGGTGCCCTTCGAGGAGGAAGTAGATCGCGGTGGCAAGGCACCGTGGCCCGCCGAAGCGGGCCGGCAGGGCGGAGTCCGCCATGCCTTCCGCCGAGCGGTACGTTTCCCTGAAGTAACCGCCCTCCGGATGGGGCGCGAGCCCGAGGCGCTCGATCCAGTCCCGGGCGGTGGGCACTACCAGCCGATGGCGTGGGCGCCGCGTCGGGGGTCGGCCCCGGCCATCAAGGTGCCGTCGGGCCCGACCACCACCGCGCATACCGCTCCCGCCCGCCAGGACCACTCGGGCCACTCCGAGAGCACATGGCCGAGGGCCGCCAGCGCCCCGCGCGTTTCGGGGGCGATGCGCCGCTCCACCTCCAGCACCCCGGGGGCGCTCGTGTGCGGCCAGAAGGAGTCGGGAAAGCTTCGCGTGGCGATGCGGGGGGCCTCGACGGCCTCCTGGGGCCGCATGCCGAACACCGCGAGATTGAGGAACACCTGGAGCATGGCCTGCTGCTGGACATCTCCACCCGGCGTGCCGAAGGGCATGACGAGCCGGCCGCCGCTCAGGACCATCGCCGGCGCCGGCGTCAGCCGGGGCCGCTTCCCGGGAGCCACCTCGCTCGGGTGCCCGGGCACCAGCCACCCCTGGGATCCCCGGGGCGAGACCACGCATCCCAGCCCGGGCACCACGGGGGAGTCCACCGATGGGTCGCTGGGCGTCGCCGAGAACCCGTTGCCCTCGGCGTCCACCACCGCGACATAGGAGGTGTCCAGCGCATCGCCGGGGCGGGCCACGCGCGGAGGCGGCGCGGGCAACGCCCCGTTCATCACGGCCGCGAGCCCGTACGGGTCTCCCGGGGGAGGCATGTCGGGCCATGCCCGGCCCTCGTCGAGGAGCGCGCGCCGGCGCTCGGCATAGACCTTGGAGAGGAGCCCGTCGGCCGGCACCTTCACGTGGCGTGGATCGCCGTAATAGGCCTCGCGGTCGGCGAAAGCGAGCTTCATGGCCTCGGTGAGCACGTGGAGCAACCGCGGGGAATTGTGTCCCAGCGCCCCGAGATCGTACGGCTCGAGGAGGTTCAGCATCTGCAGCAGCACCGGCCCCTGGCAGGAGAAGCCACAGGTGGCCACCTCGTACTGGTGGAACGAGGTCCTGAGCGCCGGGGCCACCTCGACCTGGAAGTCGGCGAGATCCTTGAGCGCCAAGAGCCCGCCCTCGCGCTCGTGGAACTCGACGATCCGGCGCGCGATCTCCCCCCTGTAGAAGGCGTCCCGGGCCGCCCGGATGGCGCCGGCCCGGCCCCGGTCGCGCGCCAGTTTCTCGGCCTCGCCCATCAGCTTGATGGTGCCGGCCAGCTCCGCCTGGACGAAGCGGTGGCCCGGAGGGGGGGGCGCCCCGCCGGGGAGGTACAGCGCCGCGGAAGAGGGCCAGCGCCGGTAGCGGTCGGCGCTCCGCCCGATGAGATAGGCGGAGAAGACCGAGAGCGGGAACCCGTGCTCGGCGCACTCGAGGGCGGGAGCGGCCACCTCCGCGAAGGAGAGCGTTCCCCAGCGCCCGAGCGCCGTGCACCACGCGTCGGGGGAGGCGGGAACCACCGTGCGGAGCACACCCGGCGGGATCTCGCCGCCGCAGCGGTTGCGGTAGAAGTCCGCGCTCGCCCTCCTCGGATACGGGCCGACCCCCGTCACCTCGAAGGTCTCGCGCGTGGCGGCGAGGTGGACCAGGATGGGCGCCACGCCGGCGAAGCTCACCATGTCGGGATGGACCACGCCCAGCGCGAGCCCGGCGGCCACGCCGGCGTCGATGGCGTTGCCGCCGGAGGCGAGGATGCGCGCAGCCGCCTGAGCGGCAAGCGGGTGGCCGGCAGACACCATGAAGCGCCGCCCCATCACCTGGGTCACGGGGCCGGCGAACGCAGCGGAACTCTGCGGCTGCGACTCCGCGGCGTCGAGGCTCATGGCGCGCATGGTACCATGCCCCCTGTGAGCGGCATTCCTCTCATCGGCGTCAGTACCTCCATCACGGTGGGCAAGACCCCCGAGCGCGCCTATGTCAACTCGACCTACCTGCACGCCATCCAGCAGGCGGGAGGGGTGCCGCTGCCGCTGCCCCCGCAGCTCGGCTCACGCGCGCTCGAGGCGGTCGCGCGGGAGCTTCACGGCCTCCTGCTCACGGGCGGCGGGGACGTCGATCCCGCCCTGTTCGGCGAGGCGCCGCACCCCACGCTGTGCGACGTGGCGCCGGCGCGGGACGCGCTGGAGACCGCCGCCGTCCGCCTGGCGCTTGAGCGCCGCCTCCCGATCCTCGCCATCTGCCGCGGCATCCAGATCCTGAACGTGGCGCTGGGCGGCACGCTCCATCAGGACGTGGGGACGGATCCGGGCACCGAGCTCCGCCACAGCCAGGAGGCGCCCAGGGATCAGCCCAGCCACAAGGTGAACGTGGCGCCGGGCAGTCGCCTGGCGGAGGTGTTGGGAACGGCCGAGATCGAGGTGAACAGCATGCATCATCAGGCCGTGAGGGCCCCGGGCCGTGGGCTCGTCGCCGTGGCCTGGGCCCCGGATCAGATCATCGAGGGCGTCGAGCTGGACGATCGCGAGCACTTCGTGCTCGCCGTGCAGTGGCACCCGGAGGAGCTGGTCTCCCACTCCGCGCCCGCCCGGCGGCTCTTCTCCGCCCTCGTCGACGCCGCCCGCTAGATCGGCGTCCAGCGGGACGGCGCGTCGGGCCGGCGCTCCTCCCTCACCCGCCCCTCCTTCGAGAGCTTCCGCAGGTGGGCGTGGACCGACATCGCCGCGGCCGGGTGCAGCGCCCGGGGGACGTCGGCGTAGATGATCGCGACCATCTGCGGGATGGTGCGGGCGCCCCCACCCAGGGCGTCGAGGATCTGGCGCTCGCGCATCATCCGGTGGTCCAGGTACTCCTGGATCTTCCCCTGGGCGTCCTCGATGACGGGGCCGTGCGCCGGATAGATGCGCTGCACGTCGAGGTCCTGCACCCGCCTGAGCGAGGCCATGTAGTGGGCCAGATCGCCGTCGTCGTCGGGGATCACGCTGGTGGAACCCGCCAGGATGAGGTCGCCGCTGAACAGCGCACGCTCCTCCGGCAGGTAGAAGCACAGGTGGTCGGAGGCGTGTCCCGGCGTGTGGATCGCGATCAGGGTCACGCCATCCCCGGCCACCGCCACGCCATTCCGGAGGTCCCGGGTGCCCTCGGGCAGCCCGGCGTCCTTGAGGATCATCTTGGCGACCGGGAGCCCCGGGAAGCGCGCGCGCAGGTCGCCCACACCCCCGATGTGGTCCCGGTGGCGGTGGGTGAGGACGATCCGCTCGGGGCGGTCCCAGCCGCGCTGCGCGAGATACTCCTGGAGCAGGGTCACGTAGCCCGGGATGCCTGCCCCAGTGTCGATGAGGACGGGGTGCTTCGCGCCCACGAGGTAGGTGTTGGTGCCCGGGCCGGTCATCATCCCGGGATTGAGGCCCAGCACCCGCCCGACGAGCTCGCTGGGCGTTGCGGTCCTCGGGAAGTCCGGATCGATCCAGCTCATGCGTCCCCCTCGCTCACGCGACCCCCAGGTAGCGCCGCTTGACCTCCTCGTCGGCCTCGAGGCCCTGCGGCGTCCCCTCGTAGACGATCTGCCCCCTGTTCATGACGTACACCCGATCCGCCACCTGGAGTGCCAGGTGGTAGTTCTGCTCCACGAGCAGGATGGAGAGGTGCTGCCCCTTGAGCCCCTTCACGACGCGTCCGATCTCGCGCACGATGATGGGCGCCAACCCCTCGGAGGGCTCGTCGAGCAGGAGCAGGCGCCCGTTGGTGAGGAGCGCGCGTCCGATGGCCAGCATCTGTTGCTCCCCGCCGGAAAGCGTGCCGCCCGCCTGCTCGGCCCGCTCGCGCAGCCGCGGGAAGAGTCCGAAGACCCGCTCGAGCGTCCAGCCGTCGGCCCGCGCGCCCAGCAGCAGGTTCTCCCGCACGGAGAGCGGGGCAAAGATGCGCCGCCCCTGCGGCACCAGCCCGACGCCCCGGCGCGAGATCCGGTACGGGGGCCAGGCGTGGATGGGCGCGCCCTCGAACAGGATACGCCCCTCCCGTGGCGGCGTGAAGCCGATGATGCTGCGGATCAGCGTCGTCTTCCCCGCCCCGTTCCGCCCGAGCAGGGCCACGGCCTCGCCCTGCGCGACGCGGAGGGAGACGCCGTGGAGGATGTGGCTCTCCCCGTAGTACGTGTGTACGCCGGCGACCTCGAGCATGGCCCTCACGCGCTCCCGAGATAGACCTCGTACACTCGCGGGTCGGCCTTCACTTCCTCGAACGACCCCTCGCTCAGCACCTCGCCGTAGTGCAGCACGGTCACGCGGTCCGCCAGCGACGACACGACGTCCATATCGTGCTCGATGATCAGGAGAGTCACCTCCCGCGGCAGCCCCTCGAGCATGCGGGTCATGCGCAGCGTCTCTTCGGGCGACATCCCGGCCGTGGGCTCGTCCAGGAGGAGGAGCTTCGGCGAGGTGGCCAGCGCCACGCCCACCTCGAGCTGGCGCTGCTCCCCGTAGGACAGGCGCGAGGCCGGCTCCTGGAGGCGCTCCGCGAGGCCCACCGCCTCGGCGGCCTCCCGCGCCCGCAGGAGGGGCCCCGGCAACCGCGAGATGCTGCCCAGGAGATTGTAGCTGCCCCGCTCGCCGGCGGCCGCCGCGAGGCGCAGGTTCTCGAGCACGCTCAGCCGGGGGAAGAGGTTCGTGCGCTGGAAGGAGCGCGAGATCCCGCGGCGGGCCACCACGTGCGGCGGCAACCCTGCGATGGGCCGGCCCTCGAAGAGGATGCGCCCCGCCGAGGGAGCCAGCGAGCCCGTGATCAGGTTGAACAGCGTGGTCTTGCCCGCGCCGTTGGGGCCGATGATGGCCCGCCGCTGGCGGGGGGCGATCTCGAGGGACACGTCGCTGACCGCGCTCAGCGCACCGAAGTGGCGCGCTAGCCGATCGGCGACGAGCAGCGGTGCGACGGCCGCCATCACGCCCGGAGCCCCACGCGGCCCCGGAGAACGCCGACGATGCCGCCCGGCGCGAAGAGGACGAGGAGAATGAACGTCAGCCCGAGGATCAGCATCCAGCGCTCGGTGTAGGAGCTCACGAGGCTCTGCAGCAGGATGAACGCGCCGGCCCCCAGGACTGCGCCGCCGAGGGTGCCGGTGCCGCCGATGATCACCATCAGGAGGGCTTCCCCGGAGGTGGTCCAGAGGAAGGCGTCCGGCGTGATCGAGCCCACGAGCTGGGTGTAGAGCGCCCCCGCCATGCCCGCCACCGTGCCGGCGATGACGAAGGCCAGGAGCTTGTAGCGGTTCACCGCGTACCCCACCGCCTCCATCCGTCCCTCGTTCTCGTTGATGCCCTGCAGCACGTGCCCGAAGGGCGAGCGGACGACGCGCCGCAGGCCCAGGGCGGTCAGCGCCACGAGGCTCAGGAGGAAGAGGTGGAAGCCCATGGGCTGCGCCAGGTTCACGCCCAGGACCTGGGCGCGCGGGACGCCGACGATGCCGTCCTCGGCGCCCAGCCATGCGGCCTGGAAGGTCACCGCGTAGAACATCTGGGAGAAGGCCAGCGTCAGCATGATGAAGTAGACGCCGCCCACCCGGATCGAGAAGAAGCCGATGACGAGCGCGGCCAGCCCGGCCGCCAGCGGCGGGAGCACCAGCGCCGACAGCGTCCCGGGGTAGGCCGTGAGGGCCAGGGCGGCCACGTAGCCGCCGACGCCGAAGAAGGCGGAGTGGCCGAAGGACACCATGCCGGCGTAGCCCATGAGGAGATCCAGGCTCATGGCGAAGATGCCCCAGATGAGGATCTCCTGGAGCAGCTTCACGGGGTAGTTGCCGAAGAAGAGCGGGAAGAGCGCCGCCAGCGCCGCGAGCAGGCCGAACGCGGCCAGCCGGGCGATCACTTGAGCGGCCGTCCGAACAGGCCCTGGGGCCTTAGCAGCACGATGGCGGCCATGACGAGGTAGATCATGAGCATCGAGGCGCCGGGGAGCCAGGCCTTCCCGAAGGTCTCGGCCTGGCCGATGATGAGGCTCCCCACGAGGGAGCCCTTGAGGCTGCCGAGCCCGCCCACGACCACCACGATGAGCGCGGGGATCAGGATGCTGGCGCCCATGGGCGGGTAGGCGGACTGGATGGGGCCGGCGATGACGCCCGACAGCCCCGCCAGCGCGGTGCCGAAGGCGAACACCCCGGTGAACACCCGGTGGATGTTGACCCCCATGCCGGCGGTCATCTCGGCGTCGAAGACCCCCGCCCGGATGATGGAGCCGAGCCGCGTGCGCTCGATGAGCAGCCACACCGCCCCCGCCATGGCCAGGCCGAAGACGATCACGAACAGGCGATAGGAGGGCACGGTGGCCCCGACCACGGTCACGGAGCCCGAGAAGAGATCGGGCGCGGGAATGGAGCGGATCCGCCCGCCCCAGCCCCACTTCACGAGGTCCTCGAAGAAGTAGATGAGCCCGAAGGTCAGCAGCACCTGGTCCAGCGGCGGCCGGTGGTACAGGGGCCGCAGGCAGGAGCGCTCGATGGCGGCACCGATGCCCCCGACGACGAGCGGAGCGACGACGAGCGCCAGCCAGAAACTGCCCGTGGCCGCGATCAGGGCCAGTCCGGCGTAGGCGCCGAGCATGTAGAAGGAGCCGTGGGCCAGGTTGACCACGTCCAGCATGCCGAAGATCAGCGTCAGCCCGACCGAGAGGAGGAAGAGAAGGACGCCGTAGGACAGCCCGTTCAGGGCCTGGGCGAACAGATCGGGGAAGGCGGGCACGCAGGTGAAGACCGGGAGGCCGGACCCGGAGGCCCGGCCCCCCGCGGATGTCCGTCAGGCCGGCAAGGTGCAACCGGTCCCGGGGTCGGTCACGTCGGCGACCTTGTCGATCGGGACGTTGTTGAGCCCGCCGGCGACCTCCTTGACCTCGCGGATGTAGATGTACGGCTGGATCACGTTGTGCGACTTCTGGTCGAAGCGGAAGCGGCCGCGCGGGCTGTCGAACGCGGTCTTGCCGATGGCCGCGACGAGCTTGTCCTTGTCCTGGGTATTGCCGTTGACCGCCTTGAGCGCGCGGACGATGACCTCCGCGGTGTCATAACCCTGGCAGGCGAAGCCGTCCGGGGTCTTCCCGCCGAACTTGGCCTTGAAGTCCGCCACGAACTTCTTGTTCACCGGGTTGTCGAGGAGCGGAGTGTAGAAGTGCCCCGTGATGACGCCCAGCGCCGACTTGCCCTGGGCCGGCAGCACGTCGGGCTCGGTGAGGAAGCCGGCGCCCGTGAGCTTGATCGACTGCTTCAGCCCGAACTGGTCGTACTGCTTCACGAAGTTGACGGCGTCGGAGCCCGAGAAGAAGCAGTAGACGGCCTTGGCGCCCGACTGCTTGATCTTGGTGAGGTACGGGGCATAGTCCGTCTCGCTGAGCTTCGGGTAATCCTCGGCCACGACCTTGCCGCCGGCCGGCAGGTAGGTCTCCTTGAAGGCGTTCATCATGTCCTTGCCCGCCTGGTAGTTCGGCGCGACGAGGAACACCTCCTTCGAGACGTTCTTCGCGACCCAGCCGCCCATGGGCCAGTTGGGCTGCCAGTTGGAGAACGACGTGCGGAAGATCCACTTCGAGCAGCGCTCGCGGCTGATGGCGTCGGCGCCGGCGTTGGAGACGATGAGGATGGTCTTGGAGTTGTGGACCTTGTCCCGCATGCCCATGAGCACGCCGCTGTGCACGGGGCCCGTGAGGATGTCGACCTTGTCCGAGTCGATGAGCTTGTCCGCCTTGCGGATGCCCACCGGGGGCTTGGCCTCCGTGTCCTCCTTGATGAGCTCGATCTTCCGGCC
>JACPIQ010000006.1 GCA_016188005.1 Candidatus Rokuibacteriota bacterium
CGGGGCCAGGTGCCGCAGGCCTTCGAGGAGTACCGCCGGGCGCTCCGCTCGACGGCGAGCTTCGAGTGGCCGCACCGCTGCGCTGGCTGCGGCGCCGCGAGCCCCCGGTGGGGCGACCGGTGCCCCTCGTGCCGCCGCTGGAACACCCTCAGACCGTAGCCCCTCCTCCTGCCCCCCTCGGGGGCTGGCGCGGCTGGCTCAGCGCCGCCGCCGACCTCCTCTTCCCGCCCTTCTGCCCGGTCTGCCAGGTGCGGCTCGACGCCTCACGCCGCGATCCCCTGTGCGGGAGCTGCTGGGAGCGGCTCGAGCGCATCGCCCCGCCGATCTGCCGGCTGTGCGGGCTGCCCCTCGGAGGCTTCGCCATCGAGCCCGATGAGGCCGGCGGGGGCCCGGCGCCTCACCTCTGCGGACAGTGCCGCGCCCGCCCGCCGGCCTATTCCTATGCGCGGGCGGCCGCCCGCTACGGCCATGTGGTCCGCGAGGCCGTTCACGCCTTCAAGTTCGGCGGCCGGCGGGCGCTCGCCCGGCCGCTGGGCGATCTCCTCGCCGAGACGCGCGCCCTGCTCCCCGTCGACGCGGTGGATCTGCTCGTCCCGGTGCCGCTGCACCGCCGGCGCGAGCGTGAGCGAGGCTTCAACCAGTCGCGGCTGCTGGCCCGCCGGGTGGCCCGCGCCTGGGGCGTCCCGCTGCGCGCCGACGTGCTGGCTCGCGCCGCGGCCACCATGCCGCAAACCGATCTGGGCGCGGCCGAGCGGCGCGCCAACGTCCGGGGAGCGTTCGCGCTCCGGCGTTCCGATGCCGTCGCGGGGCGCCATGTGGTCTTGGTGGACGACATCATGACCACCGGAGCGACGGCCGGCGAGTGCGCGGCGCTCCTGCGGCAGGCCGGCGCGGCCACGGTGGGAGTCGTGACGGTGGCGCGGGTAGTGTAGCGCGAGGCTGGGCCATCGGCCCCGACCTTGCGCCAGCCCGGCGGCGCCCGATATAATGAATGGCCTGACCAGCAAGCCGCAGCGAGCGTCAATCCGTGGCTTACCACGAGCGAGGAGCGAGTATGCCAACGCGGGTCGCAGTCAATGGGTTCGGACGGATCGGCCGCGTCTTCTTCCGGGCGGCCCTGGAGAGCAAGGACATCGAGGTCGTGGCGGTCAACGACCTGGCCGACGCCAAGACCCTGGCCCACCTGCTCAAGCACGACTCCGTCCACGGCCCGCTCCGGGCCGAGGTGGCGGTGAAGGGCGAGGCGATCTTCGCCGGCGGCCGGGAGACCCGGGTGTGCTCGGTGAAGGACCCGGCGACGCTGCCGTGGCGGGAGCTGGGCGTGGACATCGTCGTGGAGTCCACGGGGGTGTTCCGGGACAAGGCGACCTCGTCGAAGCACCTGCAGGCGGGGGCCAAGAAGGTGGTGGTCACCGCCCCGGCCAAGGACCCGGACATCACCGTGGTGCTGGGGGTCAACGAGCAACGCTACGACCCGGCCAAGCACGAGCTGGTCTCCAATGCCTCGTGCACGACGAACTGCCTGGCGACGGTGGCGAAGGTGCTCCTGGACAGCTTCGGGATCAAGCGCGGGTTCGCCTCGACGGTGCACGCCTACACCAACGACCAGCCGATCCACGACTTCCCCCATAAGGACCTCCGCCGCGCGCGAGCGGGCGCGCTCAGCATGATCCCCACCACCACCGGGGCGGCGACGGCGGTGGGCCTCGTGCTGCCGGAGCTCAAGGGCAAGCTCGACGGCATCGCGATCCGGGTGCCGACGGCGAACGTGTCGGTGGTGGACCTGACGGTGGAGCTGGGCAAGCCGGCCACGGTAGCGGCGATCAACGCCGCCTTCCGGACTGCGGCCGCCGGACCGCTCAAGGGGATCCTGGACGCGACGGACGAGGAGCTGGTGTCGGTGGACTTCAACGGCAACCCGCACTCGTCGATCGTGGACCTGCCCTCCACGGCCGTGATCGACGGCACCATGGTGAAGGTACTGGCCTGGTATGACAACGAGTGGGGGTACTCCTGCCGCGTGCGCGACCTGATCCTCTACATGGCGAAGTCACTCTAGGGTGCCCAAGCTGAGCGTCGAGCAGCTCGACCTCGCGGGGAAGCGCGTCTTCCTCCGGGTGGACTTCAATGTCCCGCTGAAGGACGGGCACGTCGGCGACGACACGCGGATCGTGGCCGCCCTGCCCACGCTGCGGCACTGTCTCGGGGCTGGCGCGGGCGTCGTGCTCGTCTCCCATCTCGGCCGGCCCAAGGGCAAGCCGGATCCGGCCTATTCCCTGCGGCCGGTGGCCACGCGACTGACAGAGCTCCTGGGCCAGCCCGTGCCGCTGGCGCCGGACTGCGTCGGTCCCGAGACGGCAGCCCTGGCCCGGGCGCTCGGGCCGCGCCAGCTCCTCCTCCTCGAGAATCTCCGCTTCCACGCCGAGGAGGAGGCCAACGACGAGGGCTTCGCCCGCGGCCTCGCCGCCCTCGCGGACGTCTACGTGGACGACGCTTTTGCCGCAGCCCACCGCGCCCATGCCTCCATCGAGGCCATCACGCGCTATCTCTCGCCGGCGGCGGCCGGGCTGCTCATGAGCCGGGAGCTCGCGGCTCTCGACCGCATCTTCGAGAAGCCCGAGCGGCCCGTGGTCGCCCTCCTCGGCGGCGCCAAGGTCTCCGACAAGCTGGCCCTGGTCCAGAGCCTCCTCGAGCGCGTCGACAACCTTCTCATCGGCGGCGGCATGGCCTTCACGTTCCTCGCCGCGCTGGGCCATGGCGTGGGGCGCTCTCTCCTGGAGCCGGAACGGATCGAGGCGGCTCGGGCCGCGCTGGATCACGCGCGGACCCGCGGCGTCACGGTGCGGCTGCCGGTGGACGTGGTCGCCGCCCGCGGGATCGATAGCCGGGATGACATCCGGACGGTCGGGATCCGGGCGATCCCCGCCGACATGATGGGGCTCGATATCGGGCCGGCCACCGTCGCCCGGTTCAGGGACGCCCTCAAGGGGGCGGCGACCGTCCTCTGGAACGGTCCCATGGGGGTGTTCGAGCGCGAGCCGTTCGCCTCGGGTACGCTGGAGGTCGGCCGCGCGGTGGCCGCGTGCGGGGGCTTCTCGGTCATCGGCGGCGGCGACACCATCGCCGCGGCGCAGGCGGCAGGCGTCACCGAGCAGATCGGATATATCTCCACCGCCGGAGGCGCCTTCCTCGAGTTCCTCGAGGGTCGCGTGCTTCCAGGCGTCGCCGCCCTCAGCGAGGCCGCGTGAGGCGGGGGGGCTGATGCGCACCCCGATGGTCGTGGCGAACTGGAAGATGCACGGCCGCCTGGGGCAGGCGAGGGAGCTGGCCCAGGCGGTGCGCGACGGGCTCAAGCGTCCCCGCGGCGTCGAGGTGGCGCGGTGCCCGCCCTTCACGGCGCTCGGCGCCGTCGCCGAGATCCTCACGGGTTCCGCTCTGCTGCTGGGGGCCCAGAATTGCCACTGGGAGGACAGCGGCGCCTTCACGGGAGAGGTCTCCCCCGCCATGCTGGCCGATCTCGGCTGTCGCCTCGTCATCATCGGCCACTCGGAGCGGCGCCACGTCTTCCGCGAAACGGAGGAGGAGATCAGCCGCAAGGTCGCCGCGGTGCTGCGCCACCGCCTCCAGCCGGTGCTGTGCGTCGGCGAGACCGCCGAGGAGCGCCGGCAGGGGCTCACGTTCACGGTGGTGGAGGGCCAGCTCCGCGCGGGGCTGGCCGGCCTCGCCGCCGAGGACCTCGCCCGCTGCACCGTCGCCTACGAGCCTGTGTGGGCCATCGGCACCGGACTCAACGCCACGCCGGGCCAGGCGGCCGAGGTGCATGGCTATCTGCGCGGGCTCCTCTCGGAACTCGCGTCGAAGGAGATCGCTCAGTCCGTTCGGATCCTCTACGGCGGCAGCGTGAAGCCCGACAACGTCGGGCCCCTGTCCCAGGAGCCGGAGATCGACGGGGCGCTCGTCGGGGGCGCCAGTCTCCAGGCTGCGAGCTTCATCACCATCGCGAAGAAGTCCGCCGCGAAGAGCGGCGCCTCAAAGGAGTGACCCGAGCGTGTTTACGCTTGTCGTGATCGTCCACGTCATCGTCTGTCTCATCATCATCGGGCTCGTGCTGCTCCAGGCGGGCAAGGGGGCCGACATCGGGTCGGCCTTCGGCGGCGCCGGCAGCCAGGCCGTGTTCGGTTCGATGGGGACGCCGACGCTCCTGGGCAAGCTCACGGCGGGGGTGGCGGTCGCCTTCGCCCTCACCTCGTTCTGGCTGGCCATGCAGGGGCACAGGGCCCCGGCGCCGATCCTGCCCGCGGCTCCCCCGTCGGCGCCCGCGGCCAGCCCGGCTCCCGGACCGGCTCCCGCGCCCGCGCCCAAGTAGCCGGATGCGGCGGGCGGGCTCCCGCCCCTGGCGGCTCCTGCTGCTCGGGAGCCTCGCGCTCGCCGGCTGCGGGGGCGGCGTGGAGAGCCGCGCCGACGAAGCCGCGGTCGGGACCGGGGCGCCCGCCTACGGGGACACCTTCATCCAGTCCTCCATCAGCGACATCGCCGGCCTCATCCCCAACATCACCTCGGACGGGGCCTCCCACGACGTGGGCGGGCTCGTCTACGACGGCCTCATCCGCGCGGACCGCAACCTCAACTGGGTCGGTCAACTGGCCGAGTCCTGGACGTTCAGCCGGGACTGCCTGACGCTGACCTTCAAGCTGCGCCAGAACGCGCGGTGGCACGACGGGCATCCGTTCACGGCCGACGACGTGCTGTTCACATACCGGACCATGATCCATCCCAAGACGCCCACCGCCTACAAGGACGACTTCCTCGTGGTGAAGGACGCCGAGGTCCTGGACCCCTACACGTTCCGCGTCACGTACTCGCGGCCCCACGCGCGGGCGCTCCAGAGCTGGGCCATGAACGTGCTGCCCAGGCACCTGCTCGAGCCCTACGTCGCCGAGGGCAAGCTCAAGGAGTCCCCGCAGAACAGCCAGCCCGTCGGCACAGGGCCCTACCGCTTCAAGGAGTGGAAAAGCGGCGAGAAGATCGTGCTCGTGGCGAATCCGGACTACCATGGGGGGCGGCCGTATCTCGGGCGTGTCGTGTACCGCATCATCCCCAGCCAGGGGACCATCTTTCTCGAGCTGAAAGCCAAGGGGGTAGACCTGGCCTCGCTGACGGCGCTCCAGTACCTGCGCCAGACGGAGTACCCGGCGTTCCGGAAGGCGTACCGCAAGTACCGCTACCCCTCCAGCGGGTACACCTACCTCGGGTTCAACCTGAGGGATCCGCGATTCGCGGATCGCCGGGTGCGCCAGGCCTTCGCCCACGCCATCAACAAGCAGGAGCTGATCGACGGCGTGGTGCTGGGCATGGCGCGCGACGCCACGGGGCCGCTCCGCCCCGGGACGTGGCCGTACACGGACCGCGTGCGGCGCTACCCGCACGACCCGGACAAGGCCAGGGCGCTCCTGGCCCAGGCGGGGTGGAAGGACCGCGACGGCGACGGCCTCCTGGAAGACAAGGACGGGCGCCCGTTCACCTTCACGATCCGCACCAACCAGGGCAACGAGGAGCGCAAGAAGGTCGCCGAGATCATCCAGCAGCGCCTGAAGGAGGTCGGCGTGGGCGTCGAGATCCAGATCCTCGAGTGGTCCTCCTTCCTCAAGGAGTTCATCAAGAAGAAGCGCTTCGAGGCCATCGTCATGGGCTGGGGCGTGGGCAGCGACCCCGACCAGTACGTGGTCTGGCACTCCTCCCAGATGGGGCCCGACCAGCTGAACCACATCTCCTACGCGAACCCCGAGGTGGACGCACTCCTCGAGGCGGGCCGCTCCTCCTGCGTCCAGCAGGACCGGCTCCGCTACTACCACCGCCTCCAGGAGGTGATGGCCGAGGACCTGCCGGTGGTCTTCCTCTACTTCCGGGACGCGCTCCCCGTCGTGGCTGCGCGCGTGCGCGGCGTGGAGCCGGCGCCGGCGGGGATCTTCTACAACTTCACGGAGTGGTTCGTCCCGCGCGAATTGCAGCGGTATACGTCCGGCTAGATGGCCCTCTTCGCGCTCCGCCGGTTCCTGCTGGCGATCCCGCTCCTGGTCGGCATCACCTTCGTGTCGTTCCTCGTGATCCACCTGGCGCACGGCGAGCCGACGGAGCTGCAGACGGGGGACCTGAGCGTGCAGAGCACGGCTCAGGCGCGGCAGGCGCTGCGTGAGCTGTACGGCCTCGACAAGCCCCTCCACGTCCAGTACTGGAGGTGGGTCACCCGCGTGGCGCACCTCGACTTCGGCCGGTCCTTCCAGCCCGACGGGCGGCCGGTGCTCGCCAAGATCGGCGAGCGCCTCCCCATCACGCTGCTCCTCAACGTGGTGGAGATGCTCCTCATCTTGGCCTGCGCCGTGCCCATCGGCGTGCTCTCCGCCACGCGTCAGTACTCCCTCTTCGACAAGGTGACCACCGTCTTCGTGTTCGTGGGCTTCGCCACGCCCGACTTCTGGCTGGCGCTTCTCCTCATGATCCTCTTCGGCGTGCAGCTGGGCTGGCTGCCCATCTCCGGGCTGCGCTCGCTCAACTGGGAGTACCTGGCCTTCTGGCCGCAGCAGTGGGACTTCCTGAGCCATCTCGTCCTCCCGGTGGCGGTGGCGACCTTCGGTGGGCTCGCCGGTTTCTCGCGCTACATGCGTCAGAGCATGCTGGAGGTCGTTCGCCAGGACTACATCCAGACGGCGCGGGCCAAGGGGCTTCCCGAGAAGGTCGTCATCGGCAAGCACGCCCTCCGCAACGCGCTGCTGCCGGTGGTCACGATTCTGGGCCTCTCGCTGCCGGGGCTCATCGGGGGCAGCGTGATCGTCGAATCCATCTTCGCCATCCCCGGCATGGGCCAGCTCATGGTTCAGGCCGTGTTCTCCCGGGACTACCCGCTCATCATGGGCAACCTCGTCATCGTCGCCGGGCTCACCCTGGTGGCGAACCTCCTGGCCGACCTGGCCTACGGCGTTGTGGACCCGCGGATCCGCATGGCCGTCCGCCGGAGGAGGCGGTAACGGTGCCGGCGCTCAGGGGGCGAGGCGAGTTCGGGGTCTTCTGGCGCACGTTCAAGCGCAACCGCCTGGCGCTGTGCGGAGGCGTCGTCGTGGGCATCCTGGTCCTCCTGGCGGTCCTGGCCCCCCTGCTGGCGCCGTGGGACCCGCACAAGCCCGACACGCGTCGGATCCTGGTCCGGCCGTCGTCGAGCCACTGGCTGGGGACGGACCAGATCGGGCGCGACGTCCTGTCGCGCGTGCTCTACGGCTCCCGGATCTCCCTCGCGGTGGGCTTCATCTCGGTGGGCATCGCCACGGTGATCGGGATCATCCTGGGCTCGGCGGCGGGCTATCACGGGGGCCTGGCCGACGCGGTCATCATGAGGCTCGTGGACCTGATGCTGGTGTTCCCGCGCTTCTTCCTCCTCCTGGCGGTGCTGGCCTTCCTCCAGCCGTCCATCTGGACCATCATGGCGGTGATCGGGCTCACCGGGTGGATGGGCGTGGCACGACTCGTCCGTGCCGAGTTCCTGACCCTCAAGGAGCGGGAGTTCGTCATCTGGTCGGAGTCCGTGGGCGCCAGCGCCTCCCGGGTGATCTTCCGGCACATTCTCCCGAACGCCATGGCCCCCGTGCTCGTCGCCATGACACTCGGCATCCCGGCGGCGATCCTCACCGAGTCCGGCCTGTCCTTCCTCGGCCTCGGCGTCCAGCCGCCCTACGCGACATGGGGCAACATCCTCAACGACGGCAAGGACTCCATCGAGATCGCATGGTGGATGAGCGTCTATCCCGGGCTGGCCATTCTCGTCACCGTGCTCTCCTACAACCTGCTCGGCGAGGGCATCCGGGACGCTCTCGATCCGCGGCTCCGCCAGGCCGTGGGCCGCTGGCCGCGATCGGCACGGTAGGGTCAGGCGGGCCGCGGCGTTGACAAGGCGCGCGCCCCCGCGGCATACTTTGCTCTCGCTGGCGCCGAAGTGGCGGAATTGGCAGACGCGCACGTTTGAGGGGCGTGTGGGGCAACCCGTGGGGGTTCGAGTCCCCCCTTCGGCACCACCAAGCGCGGGCACCCGGGCTGTCGCCACGCCCGCGCACCACCAAGCGCGGGCCCCCGGGCTGTCGCCACGCGGGCCCCCGGGCTGTCGCCACGCCCGCCCCCGCCGGAAACTCGCGCGCCGTTGTTCGGTTGCGCACTACCAGTCCCGATCAACCGGTTCCCCCGCCCGTGCCCGCCGGAACCTCACGCTGCGGACCCCCTTCACGCGATCTGAGCCGCCGTCATCCCCGCCCGGGCGCCCCGGGGAGGCGAGGCCCGTTGCTCGTTCCTCGTCGGCTTGGCGGCTTGTGAAAGGTGTGCCATAATGACGCGGGCCCACGGGGATTAGGACACGCGGTGATGGGAACTTCGCTCCCCCTCCTGGATGACCGCCGGGCCGTCGCCTCACCCAAGCCGCCATGGCTCAGGGTCCGGGCGCCGGGAGGGCCGAACTACATTCGCCTCAAGGGCCTCATGCGCCAGTGGAACCTCCACTCCGTCTGCGAGGAGGCCCATTGCCCGAACATCGGCGAGTGCTGGCAGGACCTCACCGCGACCTTCATGATCCTCGGGGACGTCTGCACGCGGAACTGCGGGTACTGCGCGGTGACCCACGGCAGGCCCACGTGGGAGGACCGGGAGGAGCCCGAGCGCGTGGGGCGCGCCGTCGGCGAGCTGGGGCTCGAGTACGTGGTCATCACCTCCGTCAACCGCGATGACCTCGCCGATGGCGGCGCCGGCGTGTTCGCGGCCACGGTGCGGGCCATCCGACGGACGGCTCCGCGCTGTCGCGTGGAGCTGCTGATCCCGGACTTCCAGGGCGATGCCTCGGCGCTCGCCACCGTTATCGACGCCGCGCCGGACGTGCTGAACCACAATACGGAGACCGTGCCGCGGCTCTACAAGCTCGCGCGCCACGGTGGCCGCTATGCGCGCACGCTCGAGCTGTTCCGGCGCGCGCGGCGCGCGGCGCCGGGGCTCCTGACCAAGTCGGGCCTCATCCTGGGGCTGGGCGAGGAGCGCGACGAGCTGCTGGCGACCCTGCGCGACCTGCGCGAGGCCGACGTCAACCTCCTCACGCTGGGCCAGTACCTCCGGCCCTCGCCCGGGCACCTGCCCGTGGCCCGGTTCTACGCCCCCGAGGAGTTCGCGGAGCTGGCCGGGATCGGCCTCGACCTCGGCTTCGCCCGCGTGGAATCGGCTCCGCTGGTCCGCTCGTCCTATCACGCCAAGCGGCAGGTCCAGGGGCTCTGAAAGTGGAATACGTCTCGATCCTCATGGTCTTCGCCGTTGCGGCCGCCGTGGCCGGCGCGCTCATGGGCATCCCCCTGCTCATCGCTCCGAGGCGGACCTCGCCGGTGAAGCAGGAGCCGTTCGAGTGCGGCAAGGACCCCGTGGCGCTCCCCGAGGGGCGCTTCGCGATCAAGTTCTCCACCATCGCCATCTTCTTCATCATCTTCGACATCGAGCTGCTCTTCGTCTGGCCGTGGGCGACGATCTACCGCACGCTCGGGTGGTTCGGCTTCGCCGAGATGATGGTGTTCCTTGGCGTGCTCATGCTCGGTTTCCTCTACATCTGGAGGAAGCGGGGGCTCGAATGGGAGTAGGCGGCTTCTTCACCTCCAAGCTCGACGAGGCCCTCGGCTGGGCGCGGAAGTTCTCCATCTTCCAGTACCCCTTCGTCACGGCGTGCTGCGGGATGGAGTACATGGCCACGGCGTGCTCGCACTACGATGTGGACCGCTTCGGGGCCGGGCTGCCGCGCTTCTCGCCCCGCCAGGCGGACGTGCTCTTCGTGGTGGGAACCATCAGCCACAAGATGGCCCCCGTGCTCAAGCGCATCTATGACCAGATGTGCGAGCCCAAGTGGGTGGTGGCCTTCGGCGTCTGCACCTGCACCGGGGGCTTCTACAACAACTATGCGACCGTCCAGGGGATCGACACCATCATCCCCGTGGACGTCTACATTCCCGGCTGCCCGCCGCGCCCCGAGAGTGTCATCGACGGCCTCATGAAGCTCCAGGAGAAGATCGCGACCGGCGCCCAGCGGTTCTAGGCCCCGGCCGCGGGCGCGACCGCCGCGGCCCTGCACGCTCGCTCGGAGGAGAGATACGACGCCGATGGACGGACAGGCCATGCTTGCGCGGCTCGGCAGCCGCCTGGGCGGCCGTCTGCTCGCCACGCACGACGAGCGCGGGGACCACACCGCGGTGGTCGCGCGAGAGGGCATCATCGACGCCCTCGGCTTCTGCCGCGATCAGCCGGAGCTGCGCTTCAACGTGCTCGTGGATCTGACCGCCGTGGACTATCTGACGTTCCCCGGGCGGGAGGACGGCCCACGCTTCGAGGTCGTGTACCACCTCTACTCGATCCCGCACAACCACCGGCTGCGGCTCAAGGTCCCCGTGGAGCAGGACGACGCGGTGGTGCCCACCGCCACGTCCCTCTGGCCCATCGCCGACTGGCTCGAGCGCGAGGTGTGGGACATGTTCGGCATCCGGTTCGCGGGGCACCCGGACCTCCGGCGCCTCCTCCTCTACGAGGAGTTCGAGGGCCACCCGCTCCGGAAGGACTACCCGATCGAGCGGCGCCACCCCCTCATCGGACCCCGAGTATGACGAGCGGAGCGAGCCGCGAGGCGCGGGCGGGCGCCAGCCCGGGTGCTCCGCGCTGCTGGGCGGGGACGAGCGGAGCGAGCCGCGAGGCGCGGGCGGGCGCCAGCCCGGGGGCCCGCGCCGGTGGGCGGGGACGAGCGGAGCGAGCCGCGAGGCGCGGGCGGGCGCCAGCCCGGGGGCCCGCGCCTATGGTAATCGACCGTGGCTGACCGCCCCACGCGCGAGCTGTTCCTCGGCGAGGGCCCGGGTGGCGGCACCCAGAACCTCACCGTCAACATCGGGCCGGCGCACCCGGCCATGCACGGCATCGTCCGCATCCTGGCCGAGCTGGATGGCGAGACCGTCGTCAAGGGAGAGGTGGAGATCGGCTACCTCCACCGCGCCTTCGAGAAGTCCTGCGAAGCTGGGCCGTGGAACAACGCGATGCCGTACACGGACCGGCTCAACTACGTCTCGCCGCTGATCAACAACTTCGGCTACTGCTCGGCGGTGGAGAAGCTCCTCGGCATCGACATCACGGAGCGGTGCAAGCACATCCGCGTGATCATGGGCGAGATCTCCCGGATCTGCGACCATCTCACCTGCGTCGGCGCCAGCGCCATGGAGCTGGGCGCCTTCACCGTGTTCCTCTACATGATCAAGGCCCGCGAGTTCCTCTGGGAGCTGGTGGAGGACGTGACGGGAGCGCGGCTCACGATCTCCTACGGTCGCGTGGGCGGGGTGAAGGCCGACCTGCCGGCGGGCTTCGATGACAAGGTCAAGAAGGCCTTCGCCGAGACGCGCCAGGTGCTGGAGGAGGTCCACACCCTCATCACCGGCAACCGCATCTTCATGGACCGCGTGGTCGGGGTGGGGGCGCTGTCGCCCGAGGACACCATCGCCTGGGGTATCACGGGGCCGCTGCTCCGCGCTGCGGGCGTCCCCTACGACGTCCGGAAGGCTCAGCCCTACTGGGCCTACGACCGCGTGCAGTTCGAGATCCCCCTGGGGAAGAATGGCGACAACTTCGACCGCTACCTCGTACGGATGGCCGAGATGGAGCAATCGATGCGCATCGTCGAGCAGGCCCTCGGCGGGCTCCCCGGCGGCTCCATCCAGGTGGACTGGGAGGGGAAGGCCGTGGATCCGGCGGCCTACGTGGACCGGGGGAAGCAGGGCAAGACCGAGGGGCTGCTGCTGGTGCCCATCGCGCTGTCGCCCAACCTCCAGGGGCAGGGCCGGGACGCCCAGAGGCGAGGCAACGCGCCCGACAAGCGCGTCGTCCTGCCCCCGAAGGAGAACAGCTACGGGTCCATCGAGGGGCTGATGAACCACTTCATGCTCGTGATGGAGGGGTACGGGATCCGCCCGCCCGCCGGCGAGGCGTACTTCGCCGTGGAGGGGGCCAACGGAGAGCTCGGCTTCTACGTCGTCTCGGACGGCTCCGATCGCCCGTACCGGGTGCGCTGCCGGCCGCCTTGCCTGCCGCCCGTGGCTGCGCTTCCGCGGATGATCGAGGGACAGATGATCGCCGACATCATCCCCACCTTCGGATCGGTGAACATGATCGGCGGAGAGCTCGACCGCTAGCCATGCCCGATCCCGGGCATCCCGAGTTCACCCGCGACCAGCTCGCCGAGGTGCGGCGACTGCAGTCGCTCTATCCCGACACGCGCGGGGCGCTCCTGCCGGTGCTCCACATGGCGCAGGAGGCCTTCGGCTATATCTCGCTGCCGCTGGAGGAGTACGTCGCCGGGCTCTTCGGCCTCAGTCCGGCGCATGTCCACGAGGTCGTGACCTTCTACACGCTGTTCTTCCAGCAGCCGAAAGGGCGCCACGTCGTCGCGGTGTGCCACAACCTGTCCTGCCATCTCCTGGGCGCCAAGGGGATCATCGAGCACCTGAAGGAGCGGCTCGGCATCGAGCCGGGCGAGACGACCGCGGACGGGAAGATCACCCTCCTCTCCGTCGAATGTCTCTGTGCCTGTGAGCAGGCCCCGATGATGCAGGTGGACGACCGCTACGAGGGCTGCCTGACGTCCGAAAAAGTGGGTCGCATCCTGGAGGAGTTGAAGTGAGAGGAGGCGGGCTAGCCCTCTCGGAGCAGCGCGAAGAACTCGGTCTGGCTCAGCCGAGCTTGACGCAGCATCTGATGGAACAGGGGAGTCGGGATGTCTCGTGCCGTTTGATGGCTGAGGCGAACTCGGAGAACCTCGCCGATAGGCAGCGTCTTCCCCCAGGTCTCGTGCTTCTTGGTCCTGACCAGTCGAAAGCCGGCTCGCTGAAGGACCACCCTGAACTCATGGTAGGTGGCCGTCGGCATCTACTCTTCGAACAGCGCGCGCGCTCCCGCAGGGGTCGGATTGGCACGGAGGGCCTGGATGTAGGGAGCGTGGGCCGCTCGGTTCGGGCTCTGGCTGAAGGCTTCGAACTCAGCCATGTACTCCTCGGAGTAGTCGAGGGCCATGTCGATCAGGTCGTCGAGCGCAGCCTCGGGATTGTCCCCCTCCGTCGCGAGGTCCAGCTCGGGGCAGAGGGCAACGAAGACGCCCTCGCTGGGCTCGATGATCGCCGTGAGCTTGATTTGGGCGGGTTTGAGCACAACCGGCATGGCGAGCCTCCTTCTATTGTCTGAGAGGGTACCATGCCGCGCTTGCTTCCAAGCTGTCAGCGTTGCAGGGGGATCGAAGACGACACGTGCGCATTCTGCGAGGGAGGGCGTCTCCGCAGGCGGAGAGTTCGCCATATCTTCGCCGTTGGAAGGGACTTGGTGGTAATCGATGATGTGCCGGCCTACGTGTGCAGTCAGTGCGGGGAATCGGGCGGGCGAGGATCTTCAAGGGCGATGGTTTAGCGTCCAGACAAACAGAGGATTTGATATTTCCTTCTCACGGTCAAAGTGATGCGGAGCAACTAACCTGTGACTGAGAAGATCCTCTCGCGCAACTTCGATACACCGGGCTCGCACACGCTCCGCGTGTATCGCGAGCACGGCGGTTACACGGCCTGGGAGAAGGCCAAGGCGATGGAGCCGGCGGCCATCACCGAGGAGGTGAAGAAGTCGAACCTCCGTGGGCTCGGCGGCGCAGGGTTCCCGGCGGGCATGAAGTGGGGGTTCATTCCCAAGGGCTCGACGGCGCCCAAGTACCTCGTGGTCAATGCCGACGAGGGGGAGCCCGGCACCTTCAAGGACCGGTACCTCCTCACTCGCAATCCCCACGGGCTGATCGAGGGAATGCTCATCGCCGCGCGAGCCATCGACTCGCACCTGGGCTTCGTCTACATCCGCGGCGAGTACGTGGAGCCCTGGCGCGTGCTGAGCGGCGCCGTGCGGGAGGCCTACGAGGCCGGGCTCCTCGGCAAGGACATCCAGGGGACGGGCTTCGACTTCGAGGTCGTGATCCACCGTGGCGCGGGGGCCTACATCTGCGGGGAGGAGACGGGGCTTCTCTCCTCCCTGGAGGGCAAGAAGGGATGGCCCAAGATCAAGCCGCCCTTCCCGGCCATCAAGGGGGCCTTCGGCCAGCCGACCATCGTGAACAACGTGGAGACGCTCTCCTGCGTGCCGCACATCATCAACCGGGGCGCCGAGTGGTTCGCCGGGCTCGGGACGAAGACGCAGGGGGGCACGCGGCTCTACTCGGTGTCGGGGCACGTGGCCCGGCCCGGTGTGGTGGAGGCCTCCTGCGCGATCACCCTGCGGCAGCTCATCTACGAGCACTGCGGCGGCATCCGGGACGGCCGCGCGCTGAAGGCGGTGGTGCCCGGCGGCTCGTCGGCGCCGGTGCTGCGGGCGGACG
The DNA here is from genome assembly GCA_016188005.1 of Candidatus Rokuibacteriota bacterium. NCBI lineage: Bacteria > Candidatus Rokuibacteriota > Candidatus Rokuibacteriota bacterium. The sequence goes on from JACPIQ010000006.1 coordinate 14,435, forward strand.
AGATCGACGTGACCATGGACGTGGACGGTCTCCGGAACGCGGGGAGCATGGCCGGCTCGGCGGGCGTCATCGTGATGGACGACACGGTCTCCATGCCGCACGCGCTCCTGGTGGTGACGCGCTTCTACGCCCACGAGTCGTGCGGTCAGTGCACCCCGTGCCGGGAGTCCACGGGCTGGATCTACGGGATGGTCCACCGGATCGTGGAGGGGAAGGGGCGGAAGGAGGATCTGGACACGATCCTCGACGTGGCCCGGCGAGGGGCAGGGACGACCATCTGCGCCTTCTACGACGGGGCCGTGGGCCCGTACATCAGCTTCATCGAGAAGTTCCGCGAGGAGTTCGAGGCGCTCATCAGGAGCGGCGCGCATGCCTAGGCTCACGATCAACGGCAAGGAGGTCGAGGTGCCCGCGGGCACCAACCTCATCGAGGCCGCGCGGCTGGCCGGCGCCGAGGTACCTCACTACTGCTACCACCCTGGCTTGCCGGTGGCCGGGCAGTGCCGGCTCTGCATGGTGGATATCGAGAAGGTGCCGCGCCCCCAGATCGGTTGCAACACGCTGGCGACCGACGGGATGGTGGTCCACACGGAGACGGAGCGCGTGAAGGAGACGCGGCGCTCCATCATGGAGTTCCACCTGGTCAACCACCCGCTCGACTGCCCCGTGTGCGACCAGGCCGGGGAGTGCTGGCTGCAGATCTACTACATGAAGCACGGCCTCTACGAGCCGCGGATGACGGACGACAAGGTCCACAAGCCGAAGGCCGTGCCCCTGGGGCCGCACGTGATGCTGGACGCCGAGCGCTGCATCCTCTGCTCGCGCTGCGTGCGCTACTGCGACGAGATCACGCGGACCGGCGAGCTGGGCATCTTCAACCGCGGCGACCACTCCGAGATCGGCCTCTTCCCGGGCACGACGCTCGAGAACCCGTACTCCGGCAATGTCATCGACATCTGTCCCGTGGGGGCGCTGACGGACCGCGACTTCCGCTTCCAGGTGCGGGTCTGGTACCTGGACCGGGCCAGGTCCGTCTGCCCCGGCTGCGCCCGGGGCTGCAACATCGAGATCCACACGAGCCAGCGCCGGCCGCATCACAACCAGGGCCGGCGCGTGGCGCGGATCAAGCCGCGCTTCAATGCGGACGTGAACCGGTGGTGGATCTGCGACGCGGGCCGCTACGGCTTCACCTGGATCGACGACGACAGCCGGCTCACCGCCCCCGGGACGACCGCGGCCGGCCGGCGCGCCGAGACGTCGTGGGAGGACGCGGTCCAGGCGGTGGCCCAGGCACTCCGCTCCCACCGCCCCGAGGAGATCGGCGTGATCGCCTCGCCGCAGATGGCCAACGAGGACCTGTTCCTGCTCCGCCGGCTGCTGGACCACCTGGGCGTGCGCCAGCGGGACATGCGCCTGCCGCCGCGCGAGCCGGCCAGCGACGACGACTTCCTCATCCGCGGGGACAAGAACCCCAACGCGCGCGGCGCCGAGCTGGTGGGGCTGACGCCCGGGCCCGGCGGGCTCGACGCGCGCGGCATCCTGGAGGCGGCGGCCCGGAAGCAGATCAAGCTCCTCTGGGTGTTCCAGCACGACCTGCTGGCTTCGGCGTGGCCCGAGAGCGAGATCCGGGCAGCGCTGGGAGGGGCCGAGCAGCTCGTCTTCCAGGGGACCAACGCCAACGAGACCTCCGGGCGCGCCCACCTCCTCCTCCCCAGCGCAGCCTATGCCGAGTGCGAGGGGACCTTCACCAGCTTCGAAGGGCGCGTGCAGCGCTTCCGGGCGGCGCTGCCCCCCCTGGGCCAGGCGCTGCCGGGCTGGGAGATCCTGGCGCGGGTGGGCCGGGCGCTGGGCGCGGAGGATCCGGTGTTCCGCGCCGAGCGGGCGGAGCACGTCTTCAACGCGCTGGCCGCCGCGATCCCGGCCTTCGCCGGGCTCGGCTACCGGGCGCTCGGGGATACCGGCCTCATGGTGCAGGCGAGCGGCGCGAACACGGGAGGGGGCCGAGCGTGAGCGAGGCGGCGAGCAATCTGGCGGCGGCCTTCGGGCCCGTGGCCTTCGTGATGCTCGTGGTGCTCAACCTGGCCGGCATCCTCACCTGGGTGGAGCGCAAGCAGTCGGCCATCATGCAGGACCGGATCGGCGCCAACCGCGCCTCCATCTTCGGTATCCGGATCTTCGGCCTGCTGCACCCGCTGGCCGACGCCATCAAGATGCTGACTAAGGAAGACTTCATGCCGGCGCGGGCGGACCGCCTGCTCTTCACGCTGGCGCCCGTGGTCTCGGTCTTCTTCGGGCTCGCCGCCTTCGCCTCCATCCCCTTCGGCGACACACTCCGGATCGCCGGGCGCGAGATCGAGCTGCAGGCGGTGACGCTCAACGTGGGGATCCTCTACGTGCTGGCCATGCTGTCGCTGGGCGTCTACGGCCTCATGATGGCCGGCTGGGCCTCGGCCAACAACTACGCCCTCCTCGGCGGCCAGCGCGCCGCGGCCCTCATGATCTCCGCGGAGGTCGCCATTGGCGCCTCCATCATGGGCGTCGTCATGGTCTACGGCTCGCTGAACATGCAGGAGATCGCCCGGGGCCAGGGCCAGCCGCTCCTGCCGCAGCTCTTCGGGGACTGGATTCCCGCCTGGGGGATCCTCACCCAGCCCCTGGCCTTCGTCCTCTTCCTCACGGCCGGGATCGCCGCGACCAAGCGCATCCCCTTCGACATGCCGGAGGGTGAGTCCGAGATCATCGGCTACTTCGTCGAGTACAGCGGGATGAAGTTCGGCATGTTCGCCATGGCCGATTTCCTCGAGACCGTCGTCGTGGCCGGCATGACCACCGCGCTCTTCCTCGGGGGCTGGCAGGTGCCGTATCTCCAGGCCGGCGGGTTCGTCTTCCCATGGGCCGCAGCCGTGGCGCTGCCGCACCTGGTCGTCGTGGCGCTCCAGGTCGGGGCCTTCCTCGTCAAGGTGGCCGCGATGCTCTGGTTCCTCATGCTGATCCGCTGGACGCTGCCCCGTTTCCGGTACGATCAGGCCATGCGGCTGGGCTGGCTGGGGCTCTTCCCGCTCTCCGTGCTCAACATCGTGCTGACGGGCCTCGTCCTCCTGGTGGTGAGAGGCTGAGCCGTGGCCGGCCGGTACGCCCAGTCGAACGTCTCCATGGATCGGCGCCATCCGAGCCGGATGACGCTCCGCCAGCGCCTCTACCTCGTGGAGGTGCTGGCCGGGCTCAGGCTCACCGGCGTCCGCTTCTTCGCCAACATGTGGCGTCACACGCTGCGTGCCGCCGGCTTCAAGGGCGCCGCGGGCGCGGTGACGATCCAGTACCCGGACGAGCGGAGACCGTACTCGCCGCGGCTTCGGAGCCTGCATCGTCTCGTGCGGAGGGAGGACGGCTCCCCGCGCTGCGTCGCCTGCATGATGTGCGAGACCATCTGCCCGGCCCGGTGCATCTACATCGTGGCCACCGAGCACCCGAACCCCGAGATCGAGAAGGTGCCCGCGCGCTTCGACATCGACCTCGGCCGGTGCGTCTTCTGCGGCTACTGCGTCGAGGCATGCCCCGAGGATGCCATCCGCATGGACACGGGCATCCTCGAGTTCGCCTCCTACAGCCGCCTCGGGATGGTCTACACGATGGAGATGCTGCTGGCGCACGAGCCGGCCCGGCCGGACGGGACGCCTGCCTCTCCGGTGCCGATCCCGGCCGACCGCCTTCCGGGCGCGCCCGTGCCGAGCGCGGCGGCCTGACATGGGCAGCCTCTTGGCATTCTGGATCCTGGCGGCGCTGGCGGTGGGCTCCGCGGTGGGGCTCGTGGTGCGCCGGAACCCGATCCACGGGGCGCTCTTCCTCGTCCTCAACCTCGGCAGCGTCGCCGCGCTCTACCTGATGATGCACGCCGAGTTCCTGGCGGCAGCGCAGGTCATCGTGTACGCCGGCGCCATCGCCGTGCTCTTCGTCTTCGCCATCATGGTGCTGATCCCGGGCCGGGAGGAGACGGGGCCCGACCCGCTCCGGTCGCAGCGGTGGCTGGCGGTCCCCGTCGCGGGGTTCCTGGCCCTCGAGATCGCGCTCATGCTCCGCTCCGGCGTGTTCACCGCGCCCCGGAGCCCGGCCGCGGTGGCGGGCGGGGTGGAGGCGGTGGGCCGCGTCCTGTTCACCGACTACCTCTTCCCCTTCGAGGTGACGTCGTTCCTCCTGCTCGCGGCGCTCATCGGCGTGATGGCCCTCACCAAGCGAAAGGCCTCCTAATGCCGGCCCAACTGACTTCGCCACGGCTCGCTCACGCTCGTCGGATTCTCAGATCCGGTCGCCTCGCCTCCGGCTGCGGCTCCCCTCGCCACGTTCTCGGTCGGCGCGGGCGCTCAACGTACACCCACGTACGCCTCGCGCCCGCCGCTTCGCTCACCTCCCGGCTTCGCTCGCCTCGCCTTCGGCTGCGGCTCGCACCCCGATCCTCGGGCCTCGTCTGGCTCGTCATTTGGCCCGGCACGGTGCGGTCGCGCGGGTGGAGAAGGCGAAACTCGTCGGAGGCGCACTAGGATGGTGCCCGAGTCGCACTACGTGGCGCTCTCGGTGGTGCTCTTCGTCACCGGCGTGGTGGGCGTGCTGGTCCGGCGCAACCCACTGGTGATCTTCATGTCCATCGAGCTGATGCTCAACGCGGCGAACCTGGCCCTGGTGGCCTTCGGCCAGCGCCACGGCACGGCGCAGGGGCAGGCGCTGGTATTCTTCGTCATGTGCGTCGCGGCCGCCGAGGTGGCGGTGGGGCTGGCGATCATCGTCTCGATCTTCCGGATGCGCCGCCGCCTCTCGGTGGACGAGCTGAGCCTGATGCGCTGGTAGGGGTTCTCCGTGGCCCAGGCAAAGACCACGATCCTCCTCCCGCGGCTCGATGCAGCCCTGGCGCGGCGGCTCCTCGGCCAGATGGCGCTGGTCCGCCGGTTCGAGGAGAAGGCGGGGGAGATGTACGCCCTCGGAAAGATCGGCGGCTTCCTCCACCTCTACATCGGCCAGGAGGCGGTGGCGGTGGGGGCGATCTCGACCCTGCGTCCGGACGATTACGTGGTGTCCTCCTACCGCGAGCACGGCCATTGCCTTGCGAAGGGGTCGGATCCCCGCCGCGTCATGGCCGAGCTCTTCGGGCGCCGCGACGGCCTCAGCCGAGGCAAGGGCGGCTCCATGCACCTGTTCGACAAGAGCGTCAACTTCCTCGGCGGCCACGGCATCGTGGGCGCGCACCTGCCGCTGGCCGCGGGCGCCGCCTTCGCCATCAACTACCAGGGTGGGGATCAGGTCGTGCTCTGCTTCTTCGGCGACGGCGCGGTCCCCGCGGGGGAGTTCCACGAGGCCATGAACCTGGTCGCCCTCTGGAACCTCCCCGTCGTCTACATCTGCGAGAACAACCGCTACGCGATGGGCACGGCGATCCACCGGGCGCTGGCCCAGACGGAGATCTGGCGCTTCGCCGAGACGTACGGTATCCCTGGGGAGGCGGTGGACGGCATGGACGTGCTGGCCGTCCGCGAGTGCGTGGGACGCGCGGTGGAGCGCGCGCGGCGCGAAAAGACGCCGGCCCTGATCGAGGCGCGCACCTACCGCTTCCGCGGCCACTCCATGCGCGACCCGGCAGGCGCCGTCTACCGCACCCGCGAGGAGGTGGAGCGGGAGAAGCTGCGCGAGCCCATCGCGCTCCTCAGGGCCCGCTGCCTCAAGGACGGGGTGCTCTCCGAGGCCGATCTCGCGGCTGTCGAGCGCGAGGCCGCCGACATCGTGGACGCCGCCGTGGCGTTCGCCGAGGCCTCCCCGGCGCCGCCGGACGAGTGGCTCCTCACCGACGTCTACAAGGACTGACGCCGTGCCGATTGCCATCGCCATGGCTCGCTCGCACTCGCCGGATTCCCACGTCCCCTCGCCTCGCCTGCGGCTGCGGCTCGCCCTGCCACGTTCTCGGTCGGCGCGGGCGCTCAACGTACACCCACGTACGCCTCGCGCCCGCCGCTTCGCTCACCTCCCGGCGTCGCTCACCTCGCCTTTGGCTGCGGTTCGCCCCCCAATCCTCGGGCCTCGTCTGGCTCGGCACTCGGCCCGGCGTGGGCCCTTCACAACGCTCGTGCCGAAGGACTGATCAGCCGTGGCCATCATGACCTACCGCGAGGCCCTGAACCTGGCGCTCCGCGAGGAGATGCGCCGCGATCCCCGCGTGTTCGTCATGGGGGAGGAAGTGGGCCTCTACGAGGGGGCCTACAAGGTGACGCAGGGCCTCCTCAAGGAGTTCGGCGAGAAGCGGGTCGTCGACACGCCCATCTGCGAGTCGGGCTTCACCGGTGTCGGCGTCGGCGCCGCCATGCTGGGGCTGCGTCCCGTCGTCGAGATGATGACGTTCAACTTCGCCATCCTGGCCCTCGATCAGATCGTCAACACGGCGGCCAAGATGCTCTACATGTCGGGCGGGCAGTACAGCGTCCCCCTCGTCGTGCGAGGGCCCGGGGGGCCGGCGGCGCAGCTCGCCGCCCAGCATTCCCAGAGCATGGAGACCTACTTCTACCACGTGCCCGGGCTCAAGGTGGTGCGGCCCAGCACGCCGGCCGACGCCAAGGGGCTGCTCAAGTCCGCCATCCGGGACGACAACCCCGTGATCTTCATCGAGGCCGAGACGCTCTACGCCGTCAAGGGCGAGGTGCCGGAGGATCCGGAGTTCACCGTGCCGCTGGGGCAGGCCGTGGTCAGGCGGGCGGGGACGGATGTGACCGTCGTCGCCTACATGGGCATGATGTACCGGGCTCTGGAGGTTGCCGGGGAGCTGGCCGGGGCGGGCATCTCGGTGGAGCTGGTGGACCCACGCACGCTGCGCCCCATGGATACGCAGACCATCGTCGCCTCGGTCAGGAAGACCCACAGGGCGGTGGTGATCGAGGCCGGCGCGGGCTTCGCCGGCATGGGGTCGGAGATCGCCTCCTTCATCACGGAGCAGGCGTTCGATGATCTCGACGCGCCCGTCGAGCGGGTCACCGGCCAGAATGCCCCGATGCCCTACGCCCGCAACCTCGAGCTGCTCAAGACTCCCTCGAAGGCCAAGATCGCGGCGGCCATCCGAAAGGTCTGTGAGGCATGATCACGCGCGTGCTGATGCCCAAGCTGTCCGAGGCCATGGAGCAGGGCAAGGTCGTCAAGTGGCTCAAGCGGGAAGGCGAACCGGTCAAGGGGGGCGACGTCATCGCGGAGATCGAGACCGACAAGGCCAATGTCGAGATCGAGGCCTTCGGCGGGGGACTCCTCCGGAAGATCCTCGTGCCGGACGGCGGGCAGGTCCCCGTGGGCCAGATCATCGGGGTCATCGCGGACCCGGCTGACGACATCGGCGGCGTCGCGGCGGAGTCGCCGAAGGCCCCGGCCGTGGCGCCCCCTGCTGAGGCTCCAGCTCACGCCCCCCCGGTGGAGGAGACCTACAAGTCCACGCCCGAGACGACAGCGGTGGTCTCCACGGGCGCCGACATCTCGCAGGTCGAGACGGTGGGCCAGGCGGTGGCGTCCCCCCCGAGCGGCGAACGGGTGCGGGCTTCGCCTCTGGCGAAGAAGATCGCGGCCCAGGCTGGCGTGGACCTGAAGCTCTTGCGCGGGACGGGCCCCGGCGGCCGCATTGTCAGACGGGACGTGGAGACGGCGCTCGCGGCGCCCCCGGCGGCGGCCGCGCCTCTCGCGCCCGCGGCCCCGGCGGCCCCGCCCGCCGCGGCTCGGCCTGCCTTCACCGTCCCGCCGCGGTCGGGAGTCGAGTTCGAGGACGTCCCGTTCACCCCGATGCGGGCTGCCATCGCCAGACGCATGCCGCTGTCCAAGGGACCGGTCCCGCATTTCTACGTGACGTCGGAGGTCGCCATGGACCGCGCCTGGGCGCTCCGGGAGGAGCTCAATGCCCTCGAGGGCAGCCCGCGGGTGTCGGTGACGGACTTCGTGATCAGGGCCTGCGCGCTGGCGCTCTCCCGGCATCCGGCCGTCAACGCCTCCTTCCAGGGCCAGGCCGTCCGCGTCCACCATCGCGCCCACATCGGCGTCGCCGTGGCCCTCGAGGGCGGGCTCATCACCCCCGTGCTACGCGACTGCGACGTGAAGCCGCTGGCCCAGATCGCCGTGGAGTCGCGCGACCTGGCCGAGCGTGCGCGGGGCGGGAAGCTCAGGGTTCCGGAGCTCTCCGGCGCGACCTTCTCCCTCTCGAACCTGGGCATGTTCGACGTGGAAGAGTTCTCCGCCATCATCAACCCCCCGGAGGGGGCGATCCTGGCCGTGGGCTCGGTGCTCGAGAAGCCCGTGGCCGAGGGCGGACAGCTCCGCGTCGGGAGGCGGATGCGCATGACCCTCTCCTGCGACCACCGCGTGATCGACGGGGCCACGGGCGCGCGCTTCCTCCAGGACGTGAAGCGGTTCCTCGAAGAGCCGCTCCGGCTGCTGGTGTAGCGGCGTGCCGCCTGTCCAGACGTTCGACGTCGTCGTCGTGGGCACCGGACCCGGCGGCTATGTCTCCGCCATCCGCTGCGCCCAGCTCGGCCTGTCGGTCGCCGCGGTGGAGGACGACCGCCCCGGAGGGGTGTGCCTCAACTGGGGGTGCATCCCCACCAAGGCGCTCCTCCGCAACGCGGAGGTGGTGGGGCTGCTCGGACGCGCCGAGGAGTTCGGGATCACGCTGGGCGAGTGGACGGCCGACTATGCCAAGGCGATCCAGCGCTCGCGGCGGGTGGCCGACCGCATGGCCAAGGGCGTCGAGTTCCTCCTCCGCAAGAACAAGATCACGCTGGTCCGGGGCCGGGGCGTCCTCAAGGGGCGCGACCTGGTCGAGATCGCGGGCCAGGACGGGACCCAGGATCTCCAGGCCGACCGGGCCGTGATCCTGGCCACCGGGTCCGAGCCCAAGTCCCTGCCGGGCGTGACCATCGACGAGAGGACGGTGATCTCCTCCAACGGGGCCGTCAGGAACGAGACGAAGCCAGGCTCGCTGATCGTCATCGGCGCCGGAGCCGTCGGCATGGAGTTCGCGGACGTCTATTCGGCCTACGGGGTGGAGACGACCGTGCTCGAGGCGCTGCCCCGCGTGCTGCCCATCGAGGACGAGGAGGTCTCGACCCAGGTCGCCCGGCTCTTCACGCGCCGGGGCATCACCCTGCGCACCGGGGTGAGCGTCAAGGCGGTGACCCCCGGCCCCGACGGGGTGGCCGTGGAGATAGAGATGGACGGCAAGGCGGAGAGGCTCCGGGCCGATCAAGTCCTGGTGGCGGTGGGCCGGGCGGCCCGCACCGGCAGCCTCGGGCTCGAGGGGCTGGGCGTGGCCATGGAGCGGGGTTTCGTCCGGGTCTCGCCCACGATGGAGACCTCGGTGAAGGGCGTCTACGCCATCGGCGACATCGCCGGCAACCAGCTCCTGGCCCACAAGGCCATGGCCGAGGGCGTGGTGGCCGCCGAGACCATCGCCGGGCGTGAGCCCCGTCCGGTGGACTACAGCAATGTCCCGTCCTGCACCTACTGCCGCCCCCAGGTGGCCTCCCTCGGCCAGAGCGAGGCGCGGGCCCGGCAGAGCGGGCGCGACATCGCGGTGGGCCGCTTCCCCTTCACGGCCAACGGGAAGGCGGTGGCCATGGGCGAGGCCGAGGGTTTTCTCAAGGTCGTGGCCGACAGAGGGTCGGGGGAGCTGCTCGGTGTCCACATCGTCGGGCCGGAGGCCACCGAGATCATCCACGAGTTCGCCGTGGGGCGCACGCTCGAGGGGACGCTGGAGGACGTTATCCACACGATCCACGCCCACCCGACGCTCTCCGAGGCCGCGCTGGAAGCGACGCTGGCGGCCCTCGGCCACGCCATCCACCTCTGATGAGCCTCGCGGAATACCTCGACCGAGAGGCAAGCTAGGCGATGGACTTCACGCTCAGCGCCGAGCAACGAGAGCTCCGGGCCCGGGCGCGGACGCTGGCCGACGGCGTCTTCCGCGACCGGGCCGCCCGCTGGGACGAGGAAGAGGCCTACCCGTGGGACAACGTCAAGGACCTCGTGCGGGCGGGCTTCATGGGGATCACCATCCCCCGTTCCCATGGTGGCCGGGGCGGCTCCGTTCTCGACGTGCTGCTCGTGGTGGAGGAGATCGCCCGCGTCTGCGGCGTCACGGCGCGCATCGTGGTCGAGGGGAGCCTCGGCGTCGTGGGCGCGCTCACCGCCTACGGGACCGAGGCGCAGAAGCGGCGCTACTTCCCCTGGGTGCTGGAGGGCGAGAAGCCCGCCATCGCCATCACCGAGCCGGAGGCGGGGTCGGCCGCCACCGACATGGTGACCCGGGCCGACGAGAGCCCCGAGGGATATGCTCTCACGGGGGAGAAGCGCTGGATCACAGGGGCAGGCACCTCACGTCTGTACCTCGTCTACTGCCGCCTCGGCCAGGCGCCCGGCGCCGCCGGCATCGGCGGCGTGCTCCTCGAGCGCGACAGCGCCGGCTTCCGCATCGGGGAGCGCGACCGGACCATGGGGTTGCGCGGGATTCCCGAGGGGCGGCTGCACTTCGACCGCTGCCGTGTCGGGCGCGAGCAGGTTCTCGTGGGGCCGCCCGACGGCTTCAAGAAGCTGATGCGCGCCTACAACAGCCAGCGGCTGGGCGCGGCCACCGTGGCGCTGGGGATCGCCCAGGGGGCCTACGAGCTGGCGCTGGCCTTCGCCCAGGAGCGGCGCCAGTTCGGGCGCCCCATCGCCGATTTCCAGGGCATCCGCTGGAAGCTGGCGGACATGGCCATCAAGCTGGACGCCGCGCGCCTGCTCATCCATCGCGCCGCCTGCACGGACGTGGAGGGGTTCCCGGAGCCGCTCCAGTCGGCGAAGGCCAAGACATTCGCCGCGGAGATCGCGCAGGAGGTCACGGGCCAGGCGCTGCAGATCCACGGCGCGGCCGGCTACGGACGCGGGCTGCCGCTGGAGCGGATGGCGCGGGACGCCAGGATGTTCGCCATCGGCGGTGGCACCGTCGAGATGATGCGCAACCTGATCGCCGACCGCATCCTTCCCACCCGGGCCGACTTCCGCCGCTGAGCCGATGCGGCGGGCGCGGGCGGGTCACTCGCTCGTGCCGCGCTCCTGACTCATCTCCTCGCGCATCGCAGCCTTGCCCGCCTCGAACGCAGAGATGAGACGGCCCGTCTGCTGCTCGACGTACTCGCGCCCCTTGTCCAAGAGGTCTCCGGCCTTGACCTGGGCCTCGCCGGCCGCCTCCTGCGCCTTCTTCAAGACGTCGCCGCCGTGTTCGGCCAGGAGCTCCCGCGCCTCGCGCCCGGTCTTCGGCGTCAGGAGCAGAGCGGCCGCGGCTCCGGCGATGGCGCCGAGGAAGAACCAGCCGAGATATCCCGCCGCGTCAGAACCACGTCCCTCCGACATGTGACTGCCCTCCTTGGGGATCCCGGCTCGGGCTAGAGATCCCTGCTCCGCAGCCGTGAGACGAAGACGTCGAGCCCCTTCCTCACCCCCGCAGCGACTGCGGCGATCTGCCCGATCCGGCCGATGCCGCCCAGCACGCCGGCCGCCTTCACGAGCTTCGCCGAGATCTCCTCGGCGCGGCGGATGACCACGCTGATCCGCTCCATCTCGCGGGTTGCCTGGCGGGAAAGCCCGCGCAGCTCCTCGGCCAGGGCACCGAGCTGGCCGGCCATGGGGCGGATCTCGCGCTCCAGCAGGTGGAGCACGGTCTCGGCGCGCGCGGCCGCCTTCTTGAGCGTCATCAGCGTGGACACCAGCGCCGCTGCGACGGCCACGACGCAGACGACGATGATGATCTCGGCGGTTGGGGTCATGGGAAGTTGAGTATGGCAGAGGGCCGCTCTGCAAGTCAACCGTGTCGGGAGGGAAGGCCGCGCATTCATTGACTTTCCCCGTCGGCGGTCCCTATACTGCATGGGCCGAGCGCACCCGCCCGCTGCGACGAAGGAAGGAGCTGGTAGCCGATGCCCCTCGAGGACCGCTTCGATGAACTGCGGCACCGCAACCAGCTTGCCGATCTCGGCGGCGGACCCGAGCGCATCGAGCGGCAGCATCGCGCCGGGAAGAAGACGGCGCGCGAGCGGCTCGAGATCCTGCTGGACAAGGGCTCCCTGGCCGAGGTGGACAAGCTGGTGGTGCATCAGAGCCGGGACTTCGGGATGGAGACGCAGCGCATTCCCGGGGATGGCGTGGTGGTCGGGTCGGGTCGTATCCATGGCCGCCCGGTCTATGTCTTCGCCCAGGACTTCACCGTGTTCGGCGGCTCGCTGTCCGAGGCTTACGCCCGCAAGATCTGCAAGATCATGGATCTGGCCATGAAGACGGGCGTGCCCGTCATCGGGCTCAACGACTCCGGGGGGGCGCGCATCCAGGAGGGCGTGGTCTCGCTGGCGGGCTACGCGGACATCTTCCTGCGCAACACGCTCGCCTCGGGCGCCATCCCCCAGATCTCCGCCATCATGGGGCCGTGCGCGGGCGGGGCGGTGTACTCGCCGGCCATCACCGACTTCGTGTTCATGGTGAAGCACTCCTCCTACATGTTCGTCACCGGCCCCGACGTCATCAAGGCGGTGACGCACGAGGAGGTATCGTTCGAGGAACTGGGCGGGGCCTCGACCCACGGCGGCACCTCGGGCGTGGCCCACTTCGCCGCCGAGAGCGAGGACGAGTGCCTCGCGCTGATCCGCGAGCTGATGACGTTCCTCCCGCAGAACAACCTGGAGGACCCGCCCGTCCGACAGGCGCTGGACCCGCCCGACCGGGTGGACGAGGAACTGCAGTCGGCCGTGCCGGAGCAGCCGAACAAGCCTTACGACATCAAGGACATCGTGCGCCCCGTGCTCGACGACCGGTACTTCTTCGAGGTCCAGGCCGACTACGCCCCGAACATCGTCATCGGCTTCGGGCGCCTCAACGGCCGCCCCGTGGGTGTGGTTGCCAACCAGCCGGCGCACCTGGCGGGCTGCCTCGACATCAGCGCCTCGGTCAAGGCCGCGCGCTTCGTGCGCTTCTGCGACTGCTTCAACATCCCGCTCGTCACCTTCGTGGACGTCCCTGGCTTCCTGCCCGGGACGGCGCAGGAATACGGCGGCATCATCAAGCACGGCGCCAAGCTGCTCTTCGCCTTCTGCGAGGCGACGGTGCCCAAGCTGACGGTGATCGCGCGGAAGGCCTATGGCGGCGCGTACGACGTGATGTCCTCCAAGCACATCCGGGGCGACGCCAACTTCGCCTACCCCACGGCCGAGATCGCCGTGATGGGGCCGGACGGGGCGGTGAACATCCTCTACAAGCGCGAGATGGACGGGGCGGCGGATCCGGCGGCGCTGAAGGAGGCGAAGACGCGCGAGTACCGCGAGAAGTTCGCCAACCCCTATGTTGCCGCCGAGCGCGGTTACGTGGACGAGGTGATCGAGCCCAGGGACACCCGGCGGAGACTGATCCAGGCGCTGGAGGTGCTGCGCACCAAGCGGGACCAGAACCCGCCGAAGAAGCACGGAAACATCCCGCTATGACCCCGCCGGAGCTGACGCCGGAGGCCGAGGGCAAGATCGAGGAGGCGCGGCGCGCCTGGGAGGCCCGGACGCGCAAGCCGGCGCTCGAGAAGGCTCCGGAGCGGCCGGGCCTCTTCGCCACCTCCAGCGGCGTGCCGCTCCCGCCGCTCTGCACGCCGGCCGACACGGGCGGTCTCGACTACCTGCGCGACCTGGGCTTCCCCGGCGAGCTGCCGTACACGCGCGGCGTGCAGCCGAGCATGTACCGCGGGCGTTTCTGGACGATGCGCCAGTACGCCGGCTTCGGGTCGGCCGCAGAGACGAATCGCCGCTACCGGTACCTGCTCGCCCAGGGGCAGACCGGGCTGAGCGTGGCCTTCGACCTGCCGACCCAGATGGGCTATGACGCCGACCATGGTCTGGCGCGCACCGAGGCGGGGAAGGTCGGGGTGGCCATCTCCAGCCTGGGGGACATGCTGGCGCTGTTCGACGGGATCCCGCTGGACCGCGTGTCCACTTCCATGACGATCAATTCCACGGCCGCGATCCTCCTCTGCCTCTACATCGCCGTCGGCGAGCGCCAGGGCGTGGCGGCCCACCGGTTGTCGGGGACGGTGCAGAACGACATCCTCAAGGAGTACGTCGCGCGCGGAACCTACATCTTCCCGCCCGGGCCCTCCATGCGCCTCATCACCGACACCTTCGCCTTCTGCAAGGACCGGGTGCCCCGGTGGAACACCATCTCCATCTCCGGCTACCACATGCGCGAGGCCGGGTGCACGGCGGCCCAGGAGGTGGCCTTCACGCTGGGGAACGGCATCGCCTATGTCACGGCCGCGGTGGAGGCCGGGCTCCGCGTGGACGAGTTCGCGCCCCAGCTCTCCTTCTTCTTCAACGCCCACAACCACCTCCTCGAGGAGGTGGCGAAGTACCGGGCGGCCCGGCGGCTGTGGGCGCGCATCATGCGCGACCGCTTCGCCGCCCTCGACCCGCGCTCGCTCACGCTCCGCTTCCACGTCCAGACGGCCGGGAGCACGCTCACCGCGCAGCAGCCGCAGAACAACATCGTCCGGGTGACGCTGCAGGCCCTGGCGGCGGTCCTGGGGGGCTGCCAGTCGTTGCACACGAACTCCATGGACGAGGCCCTGGCGCTGCCGACCGAGCAGGCCGTGCGGGTCGCGCTCCGCACCCAGCAGATCCTCGCCTACGAGTCCGGCGTCGCCGACACCGCCGATCCCCTGGGCGGCTCCTATGCCGTCGAGCGACTGACACACCAGGTCGAGGAGGAGGCCGAGGCCTACATCGCCAAGATCGACGGCCTGGGCGGGGCGGTCAGCGCCATCCCCTTCATGCAGCGGGAGATCCAGGAGGCCGCCTACCGCTACCAGCAGGAGGTCGAGAGCAAGGCCCGCGTGGTCGTGGGGGTCAACGACTTCGTCAGCGACGAGCCGCCTCAGGGTGATCTCTTCCAGGTGAATCCCGAGGTGGCCTCCGCCATGGCCGAAGGGCTCGAGCGGCTGCGCCGGACGCGTGACCGAGATCGTGCCGCGCAGGCGCTCGAGGCCATCGACAGGGCGGCGCGCGGCCGGGACAATCTCCTGCCGCTCGTGCTGGAAGCGGTGAAGGCCTCCGTGACCCTCGGCGAGGTCTGCGCCACGCTGCGGGGGGTGTTCGGCGTCCACCAGCCCTCGGTGGTCTTCTAGTGCCGGCCCAATTAACGTCGCCATCGCTCGCTCACGCTCGCGCGATTCCCATCTCCGCTCGCCTCGCCTCCGGCTTCGGCTCGCCCAGCCATGTTCTCGGTCGGCGCGGGCGCTCAACGTACATCCGAGTACGCCTCGCGCCCGCCGCTTCCGCTTGTCTCTCCATGTCCGCTCGCCTCGCCTCGCGGCTGCGGCTCGCACAGCATTCCTCGGGCCTCGTCTGGCTCGTTACTTGGCCCGGCACGGGTGTGTTGCTGGTCTTTCTGTCGCTACTGCTGCTGCTGGTGGCGGCGGGGCCCGCGGGGGCGGGCCTCGCGGACCAGGTGGGTGCCACCTTCGGGCTCATGCTCCAGGAGGTGGTCGGCGCCTTTCCCCCCATCGAGGGCCTCGTGGTGACCGTGGACGGTGACCGGCTGTACATGGATCTCACCCAGAAGGACGGGGTGGGACCGGGGCAGGAGTTCACGGTATTCCGCAAGGGCGAGGTGTTTCGCCACCCCCTCACCCACAAGCCCATGGGGCGCTTCGAGGAGATCCTCGGCTATGCCCAGGTGCAGCGGGTGCTCCCGGGCTTCTCGGAAGCGCTCTTCATCCCCCTCGAGAAGGCGCCGCGGGTCCGCGCCGAGGACGGGGTCCGCATCACGCGGGGCCGGATCAAGGTGGCGGTGGTCGCTCCCGTGGACCTCACCAAGGTGCAGGCCGATCTCCGCCGGGTGCCGTTCATGATCGCGCTGGGGCTCGATCAGACGAAACGCTTCCAGACCGTGGACCCGTCGGCGGTCCAGGAGCTGTTCCTCAGCCAGCGCGCGCGTGTGGAGGAGCTGCTGGTGCGGCCCGCGAAGGCCGTGGCACTGGGGAAGACCCTGGAGGTGGCCGGGTGGCTCGTCCCGGTGGTGCTGGACCGGCGCGGGGTCACCTATCTCGACGTCACCTGGATCTCGGCCGTGACCGGGACGCCGCTCTTCTCGCGCCGGATGGCGCTCACCCGGGTGGACAGTGCGGCGGATCGGCGCTTTCCGTGGGAGCCCCGCTCGGAGGACTAGCCGGCGCGAATCTGCTATGCTCCTTCGATGATGAGCCCCGGAATGGTCACGCGTCTCTGCCTCGTCCTCTTCGCCTCTGCTGCCCTCCTCTCGGGCTGCGTGAGCATCCGGGAGCTGGCCGGCCTTCCGGCGCAGAACGATCCCAGCGTGCAGATCAGGAGCGCCGAGCCCAGATGGCTCCTGATCAAGAACCCCCGCTTCGGGGATGTGGCCAGCGAGCCCGAGTACATCTGGGTGGAAGAGGACAAGCTGCCGACCACGCTCAAGTCGCTTCTGCTGGGCAAGTCCTCGCTCCTGGCGCCGCCGGAAGTCGTGGCGAAGTACGGCTCGCCCCCCGGCGGCGGGCGCATCAGCCCGCGCCAGAAGCTGCCCTACCAGGTGGAGGAGCCCCAGCGCCAGCCGGTCCTGGGCCGGGAGACCGCCCTGTCACCTGCTCCCGTGGCCCGGGCTTCGGCCGGCCCGGCGGCCCCGGCCGCGGCGCCGGCGCCGCCGCGCGGCTTCGTCGTCTTCGTGGACACGACACGCATCGTCATCGATCTCACCGCCGGCGACGGGGTGCGACCCGGCACCATCGTGAGCCTGCGCCGGGACAAGATCCCCATCGTCCATCCCATCAGCGGGGAGCTCCTGGGCGAGCTGGACGAGGAGGTGGCGACGGGACGGGTCACCGAGGTCCGGGAGAAGTTCTCCGTGGTCGAGGTCCAGGGACTGTCCCCGGGCGCGGAGGTCAAGATCAAGGACCGGGTCGTCGTCCGTTGACGCTCCCTGCCCCGCGCTCGGCCGAGAGGTCGCCCACCGCCCTCGAGACGCTCCTCAAGGAGCGCGTCGGGCTTCTCATCGGCCCCGAACTGGCCGCCATCGAGGCGGAGATCGCCGGAGAGATCGACTCACCGGTCGGGCTGATCCGCGAGATGGGCGAGTTCATCGCCGGCGCCGGGGGCAAGCGCCTGCGCCCCATTCTCCTGCTCATGGCGGCGCGGCTGGCGGGCTACAGTGGGCCGCGCGCCGTGAGGCTCGGGTGCGTGGTGGAGCTCCTCCACACGGCCACCCTCATCCACGACGACGTGGTGGACCAGGCGCCGCTCAGGCGGGGGCGGCCCTCGGCCAATGCGCGCTGGGGTGACGACGCCTCGGTGCTCGTGGGCGACCACCTCTACTCCAAGTCCTTCGCCCTGATGGTCCGCGACGGGGACCCCGCCGTTCTGGACACGCTGGCCCGCGCCACCGTCTCCATGACGGAGGCGGAGGTGCTCCAGCTGGAGCGGAAGCGGAACGGCACGACC
>JACPIQ010000007.1 GCA_016188005.1 Candidatus Rokuibacteriota bacterium
ACCCTCACGGTGTACGCGTACCGGATCCTGTTCCAGACGCTCCAGCTCGGCTTCGGCTCCGCCATCGGGGTGGTGGTCTTCGTGCTCGTCATGGCCGTGGCCTGCGTGTATCTCAGAACGCTGCGCAGAGAGCGCATGACCGCATGACCCCGCGCTCGCTCATCCGGGACGCGGCGATCTTGCTCCTGCTCGCCGCCTACGCGGTCCCGTTCTTCTGGCAGCTGCTCACCTCGTTCAAGCCCGACAGCGAGCTGCTCGTGCTGCCCCCGCTCCTCCCCTCCCGGTTGACGCTCGGCCACTATGCGGCCGTGCTGGAGCGGAGCGTGATGCCGCGCGCGGTGCTCAACAGCCTCGGCATCGCCGCGCTGACGTCGGGCCTCGCCCTGGGCCTGGGCCTCCCGGCCGCCTACGCGCTGGCGCGGCTCCCCGTCCGGGGGAAAGCCGCCCTGATGCTCGGCATCGTCGCCAGCACGGCCTTTCCCCAGATCGCCACGGTGAGCCCGCTCTATCTCCTCATGCGGGCGCTCGGGCTGCGCGATACCTGGGCCGCGCTCGTCCTCGCCGACACCTCCTTCGCCCTCCCGCTGGTGATCTGGCTCCTCACGGGGTTCATCCGGGACATCCCGGACGAGATCGAGGAAGCCGCCGCACTGGATGGCGCGAGCCGGCTGCAGATCCTCCGCCGGATGGTCCTTCCGCTGACCGCGCCCGCCATGGCCTCGGCGGCCCTGCTCACCTTTCTCTTCAGCTGGAACGAGTTCCTGTTCGCCTACACCCTCAGCGCCACCGAGGCGAGCCGCACGGTGCCGGTGGCCCTGGCGCTGTTCCCCGGTGTCTTCGAGGTGCCCTGGGGCGACATCGCCGCGGCGTCCATCCTCGCCAGCCTGCCCCCGATCCTGATCGTGGTGCTGCTGCAGCGCTATCTGGTGAGCGGCGTGCTCGCGGGGGCCCTCAGGGAGTGACCGAGGAACGCGGGGGGGCGCCGGCCGGGGAGGGCCCCCCGCCCCGGGCCACCGGCCTCAGCTCTTGATGCCGGTGACGCTGTAGGCGGCGATGGGGCGGAGGAAGCCCTTGAGCACCAGAGGCTCCACCGCCTGGGCCTCCGCGATCCCCTCGACGCCGGCGTAGACCCGCTGGTTGATCAGGATCTGCCCGCCCTGGGCCTCGCCGCAGAGCCGCGCGGCGAGGTTGGTGACGGTGCCGATGGCGCCGTAGTCCCACCGCCCCTCGAAGCCGATCGCCCCGAGGGTGGCGTACCCCTGGGCGATGCCGATGCCCAGGTGGAGATCGTAGCCCTGCTTGCGCCACTTGTCGGCCATCGCGCCGATTTCCTCGCGGATGGCCAGCGCCATGCGGAGGGCGCGCTCGCCCGGGTTGGGCACCGGCACGGGGTCGTTGAAGAAGATCATCATCCCGTCGCCCGTGAAGCGCTCCAGCGTCCCCTCGTGGGCCAGGATCAGGCGGCCGGCAGCGGCATGGTAGTCGCGCAGCACCACCATGACTTCCTCGGGCTCCGAGGACTCGGCGAACGCGGTGAACCCGCGGAGGTCGAGGAAGACCACCGTGATCTCGCGGCGGTGGCTCGTCAGCGGGTCCGCCGCGCCGCCGGCGACGATCATCTCGGCCAGCTGCGGCGAGAAGAAGCGCTTGAGCCGCCCGACCCGCTCGAGCTCGCCGAGCTGCTCGGCCACGCGCTGCTCCAGCGTCCGGTTGAACGCCGCCAGCTCCACCGCCTGGCTCTCGAGGCGGGCGCTCTGCTCCTGCACCGTGTCGTGCAGGCCCTTGATGCGCAGCATGGACTTCACCCGGGCCACCAGCGAGGCCTGGTCCACGGGCTTGGTCAGGTACTCCTCGGCGCCTGCCTCGAGCCCCGCCACGATGTCCTTCGTGTCGGCCTTCGCGGTCACCATGATGATCGGCATGAAGGGCAGAGAGGCGTCGGCCTTGAGCTGACGGCAGACCTCCACGCCATCCACCTTGGGCATCATGATGTCGAGCAGGATCAGGTCCGGGAGCTTGTCGCGGGCCGCGGCCAGCGCCTGCTCCCCATCCGCGGCCGTGATGATGTCGTAGCCCTGTCCCGTGAGGCGCGTCTGGAGGATGTCCACGTTCATGGGGTTGTCGTCGACCACCAGGATGAGCGGCGGAGTCCTCACGACAGGTACTCGCGGATCGTGGCCAGCAGCGCACGCGGGCTGAAGGGTTTGGTCACGTAGGCATCGCAGCCGGCTTCCCGGGCCTTGACGTCGTCGCCGCTGAGCGCATACGAGGTCACGGCGACGAGAGGGATCCGCCGGAGCGCCGGATTCGCCTTGATGCGCCGGGTGGCCTCGTAACCGTCCAGGCCCGGGAGCTGGATGTCCATCAAGATGAGGTCCGGCGCCTCCGTCTCGGCGAGCCGGACGCCCTCCTCTCCCGTGACGGCCTCGATCACCTGGAACCCGGCGCCCGAGAGGAGATCCCTGAGGATGAGCCGGTTGTCCTCCACGTCGTCCACCACGAGGATGCGCTGGCTCATGCCACCTGCCTGCGCCGCTCCGCCGCCACCCGGACGAGGCGCTTCCGGCGCTCGACGCGGACAGGCACGGTGAACGAGAAGGTGGAGCCGCTGCCGGGCGCGGACTCGACCCAGAGGCGCCCACCGTGCAGCGCGACGATCCGCCTGGCGATGGCGAGACCGAGGCCGGTGCCGCCCTTCTTCCGGGTCGCGGTGCCGTCCACCTGCTGGAACTCCTCGAAGATCTTCTCCTGGTCCTCGGGGGCGATGCCGGGACCGGTGTCCGTGACGGAGACACGGAACACGTCGTCGGTGACGACGACGCCGAGGGAGACCCGGCCAGTCTCGGTGAACTTGATGGCGTTGCCCACGAGGTTCAGGAGCACCTGGGTGAGGCGCCGCTCGTCGCCCGCCGCAGGCGGAAGATCGGGCGGCAGCGCCACCTCCAGCCCGAGGCTCTTCTCCTTGGCCAGCCCCTCGACCGCCTGCGCGACGCCGCGGACGAGATCCGCCATGGAGTAGTCCGCCACCGCCAGGTTGAGCTGCCCCGCCTCGATCTTGGAGAGGTCGAGCACGTCGTTGATGAGGCCCAGGAGGTGGTGCCCGCTCTTGTCCACACGCCCGAGCACGGCGCGGATCTTGTCGGGCACCGAGCCGTAGGTGTCGTCCAGGATCAGCTCCGTGTAGCCGAGGATGGCGTTCATCGGAGTGCGCAGCTCGTGGCTCATGTTGGCGAGGAACTGGGACTTGGCCCGGCTCGCCACCTCCGCCGCCTCGCGCGCCTCGCGCGCCGCCGTGAGCGCCTGCTCCAGCTCCTCGTTGGCGCGCGAGAGCTCGCCCGTTCGCCGCCTCACCAGCTCCTCGAGCCTGTCGGCAGCCAGCTTGCGCTCCGTGACGTCCACGGTCAGCCCGCGGAGCGCGGTCGGCCGGCCCGCGCTGTCGAGCACCACGTGGACGAGGTCGCGGAGCCACACCTCCCGACCGTCGGCAGTCAGGGAGCGATACTCGACCTCGTGGTCCTTGGTCGTCTCGAGCGCCCGGCGGGACACCTCGCTGACGGTGGCGCGGTCGTCGGGATGGATGCGCTTGACCCAGAACCCCCGGTCCGTGAGCCACTGGTCCACCGGGTAGCCGAGGATTCCCTCGGCCCGCTGGCTCACGAAGGTGAACGAGAGGGTGTCCGCCTCGGCCTCCCACACGATGGCGTCGAGCCCCTGGACCAGGTCGCGGAAGCGCTCCTCGGAGACCCGCCGGGCCGCTTGCAACCGCTCCTCCTCCGCCAGATCCTCGACGATCATCAGCAGCCGGGCCGCGTCGTCGGTGGCCAGCCGGATCCCCGTGAGCGTGATGCGCACCGGGCGCGTCTCCCCCCGGGACACGAGCTCGGCCGCGACGAGGGTGTCGTGGAGTGGGACCCCGGTGCGCATGACCTCGCGGGCGCGCTGCCTCAGGGCGTCCACGCGGAGGAGGTCGTCCAGCGGGCGGCCCACGACCCCGTCCAGGGTCATGCCGAGCAGGTCGAGGAGGGCGCGGTTGCCCGAGAGCACGCGCAGGTCGCCTGTCAGGAGGAGGAGCCCGGAGGGGACGGTGGCGAGGATCTTCTCGGCGTAGCCCTTCAGCGTGATGATGGCCCGCTCCTGCTGGATCTGCTCCCGCAGGAGAAGCGCTCGTTGCTGCTGGCGCCAGAGGCCGATCAGCAGGCCGCCGAGCGCGAGGAGGAGGAAGGCCGCCGCAAGCCCCGCCAGCCGGCCGGCCTGGTAGAACCCGGCGAGCGCCTCGTCCTGATCCATCTTGACCACGAGCGTCCACGGGGTGGCCGGCAGCCGCCGCGCGGCCGCGAAGGCGGAGGCCATGCGATAGTCCGTCACCTCGCCGAAGGCGGCGCTGCCCGCCGGGGCCGTGCCGGCCAGGACCGCCACCTCCTGGAGCGAGCGCTCCGTGCTCTGCCAGCCGGCCGATGCGTAGCCCAGCGGGGAGACGTACGCCGGCAGGCCGGCGCCGAACTGCGCGAGAAGCGTCTCGCCGGTGCGCGTGCCCGCCGTGGCGCTGGTCACGAGCGGGAAGAGGGAGGTGTCGGCCCGCATCCGGAACAGGACGACTCCGATGATGGCCCGCGCGGCGCTGCCGGTCCCCTGGGCATGGACCGGCACCGCGATGCCGAGGGAGGCGCGCCGGGAGCCGTCCCTCTCGATCGTGATGCGGAAGGTGTCCCCGCGCACCGCGCCCGCGGCGGCGGCGGCCTCGGAATCGGTGGTCGCGACCGACGAGTAGCGCGCGAGCGTGCGCCCCCTGGCGTCGAGCACCGCGATCGCCGAATAACCGTAAGTCTTCGCGGTCCGATCGAGCTGCGAGACCAGCTGGGCCCGCACGTCGCCACCCGTCTCCGGAGCCGCCAGGAACGCCCGGATCGCGGGGGAGCCAGCCAGGAGCTCGGCGTCTGCTCGCCGCGCGGCGAGCCAGTCCGACACGAGTCGGCCGCGGTCCTCGGCGAGCGTCGTCAGCCGCGTGCGGATCTGTGCCTCCGCGGCCCGACGCTCGGTCTCGATGTGGTACCACATGAAGCCGGCGACGGCGACCACGACCAGGAGGAAGGCCCCGGCGTAGACCCATCCGAGACGTTCCCGGTAGGACCCTCCCGCCGGCCGCGGGCGTGCCTTCATGGCGACGACACCTTCGGCTTGTCGAGGAATCCGCGGACCTTCGCCAGGAGGGCGCGCGGGCTGAAGGGCTTGGCGACGTAGTCGTCGCAGCCGGCCGCCAGCGCCTTGGCCTCGTCCCCGGCGAGGGCGTAGGACGTCACGGCGATGATCGGGATCCGGCGCAGGGCAGGGTTGGCCTTGATGCGGCGGGTGGCCTCGTGACCGTCGATGCCGGGGAGCTGGATGTCCATCAGGATGAGGTCCGGCACGTGCTGCTCGGCGAGCTGGACCGCCTCCTCGCCCGTCGCGGCCTCCAGCAGCTCGAACCCCGCGCCGTCGAGGAGGTCGTGGAGGATGCGCCGGTTCTCGTCGTGATCGTCCACCACCAGGATCCTGCCGCTCATGGCTCCGGCCTCCGACGATCTGCCGCCACCGGGACCGGCTGCTGTCGCCGCTCGAGGCGGATGGGCACGGTGAAGGAGAAGGTGGAACCGCGGCCCGGGGTGGACTCGACCGAGAGCCGCCCGCCGTGCATCTCCACGATGCGCTTGGCGATCGCGAGCCCCAGCCCGCTCCCGCCCTGCTTGCGCGTGCTCGAGCTGTCCACCTGCTGGAACTCCTCGAAGATCTTCTCCTGGTTCTCGAGAGCGATGCCGGGACCGGTGTCGGTGACGACCACGCGGAAGGCGTCGTCCTCGACGGTGACGCCGACGGCGACCCGGCCGGCCTCGGTGAACTTGATCGCGTTGCCCACCAGGTTCAGCAGCACCTGCGCGATCCGGCGCTCGTCGCCGCGGGCCGGCGGAAGATCCGGGGGGAGGGTGACGGTCAGCTCGAGGCTCTTCTCCGACGCCAGCGCCTCCGCCGCGAGGAACACCGTCTGGACCACCTCCTTGATCGAGTAGTCCGTGACGGACAGCGTGACCTGACCGGCCTCGATCTTGGAGAGGTCGAGCACGTCGTTGATGAGGCTCAGGAGGTGGCGCCCGCTCTTGTCCACCCGGTCGAGTACGCCTCGGATCTTCTCCGGTACCTCCCCGTAGGTGTTGTCCAGGATCAGCTCGGTGTAGCCGAGGATGGCGTTCATGGGGGTCCGCAGCTCGTGGCTCATGTTGGCGAGAAACTGCGACTTGGCCCGGCTGGCCGCCTCGACCTGCCGGGTCTTGTCCTCCAGCGCCCGGAAGATCTGCGCATTCGCGATGGCGACGGCCGCGTGCGACGCGAAGGTCTGGAGCAGCCCCACGACGCGCCGCGGGATGGGGCGGCCGCTCGGCTTGTTGTCGCCCGCCAGCACGCCCACGGTGACGCCGCGGGCGATCATGGGGACGGCCAGGAAGCTCCGTGTCCGGATGGCCCGCATTCCGGAATACGGGGGCCCGAGGCGGAGCTCCGGTGGGAGCGGGTTCTCCTCGTCGAAGAGCAGGGGCGCGCCCTCCTGGTACGCCTTGGACATGGCCCCGGCCTGCCCGAGAGGGATCTCGGCCCCCTCGAAGTCCTTCCACTCGTCCTCGGAGAAGCCGGCCCCGGCCAGGTTGACCAGCCGATTCGTCTCCTCGTTCACGGCCCAGACGTACACGCGGTCGATGATGCCCATCTGACTCGCCGCCTCGAGGACCCGGTGGAGCTGCTCCTTCAGGGAGAGCGGCTCCTGCATGGCGGTGGAGAGCCGATAGAGGCGCTCCATGTTCCCCGAGAGACGCTCCATCTCCATCCGCTGGCTGTGGATCTCCTGGAAGAGCCGGGCATTGTCGATGGCGATGGCGGCCTGGTGCGCGAAGGTCCCGAGCAACCCGATCTCCCTGTCGGTGAAGGGACGCACCTCCGTCCGCCGCAGCAGGATCGCCCCGACCGGCGTGCCCTCCCTCATCAACGGTGTTGCCAGCGCCGTCCGGAGCCCCAGCGCCTCGTCGAAGGCGCGCCCTTCCGGGTACTCCGAGGCCGGCGTCGCCGCCACGTCGTGGACGTGGACCGTCGCCCGGTCCGCCACGGCACGGCCGGGGACGGAGCCGCGGCCGATCCGGATCGTGGCCTCGCCGGCCTTGTGACGCGGCAGGTCGCCGTAAGCGGCCACCGCCCGGAGCGTCTCGTCGTGGACCTGGAAGACCACGGCGCCGCTGGCGCCGCAGAGGCGGGCGCCGTGGGCCGCCACGGCGTCGAGCACGGGCTGCGGGTGCGTCGGCGAGGCGCTCAGCACGTGCAGGATCTCGCTCGTGGCCGTCTGCTGTCTGAGGGCCTCGGCGAGCTCCCGGGCCTGCTGCTCGATGGTCCTGCTGGTCTGCGCGACGCGCCGCGCCTGCCGGTAGTTCACGATCCCGAACGCCGAGGTGTAGAGGAGGATCCCGGCGACGCTGAGGCCCAGCGTCAGCGGGCTCGAGGTCGGCTCGAAGCGGAACCCGATGAGCGAGCCCGTGCCGAGGGCGGCGACCACCATCACGCCGAGGGCCATGACGGAGAACCGGATGCCTGCGACGCTCAGGATGGCCACGTTGAGGGCGGTGACGAACATGGCCGTGGGCCACGGGCTGAAGGAAGCCTGCGCCGCCCAGCAGCCGATGATCAGGGCATCGCCCAGAAGGTTGGCGAACTCGCGGTTCTTGGAGCTGCCCGCGGACCGGGCGTTGAGGAAGGCGAGATGAGGCCAGAGGAGGCTCTGGGCGATGAGCAGGCCCCAGAGGAGAGGTCTGGCCCCCCGCTCGTAGAGGACCGAGGCGAGGACCATCCCGATCAGCGCGTGGCCGACGATGCGGACCCGGTAGTTGAGCGGGACGAGGGGATGGACACGGCGTGCAGACGCCGGAGTCGCGCCCGGCTCGCTCACTCCCCTCGCCCTTTACGCATCAGATCCTGCCGGAGTGTACGGGCGGGTCCTGGACGTGTCAAACAGTAGTGGGGGAGTCCACGGGCGCGGAGGCGGGGGGGGCATGCTCCGGCCCAACATGAATAAAACGCCCATCTCCCCCGTCTCGTTCGCCCGATGTTCCTGCAAGCAATCCGATGGATTCGGGAAACATCCGGAGGGCCCGCGCCGTCTTACCTACACGAGATCTCCCATCGGGGACTGGCGGCCCATGGCGCAGCGCTCCATCGGGGGCGGCCCGGGGGCGAGAGGAGTCGGTCATGAGCGCGAAACGGGTTCTCGCGACGCTGCTGGCGCTGGCGATGATGCTGCCCGCGGGGATGGCGCAATCACAGGCCCAGCCTCAAGCACCCGCTCCACCGGGCAATGAAGAGCAGCAGGGACAGGACGTCCAGACCACGCCGGCGCGCATCAGCTACATCAATGGGCAAGTCTCCTTCTGGCGGCCAGGGGCTGAGGACTGGGCGCCCGCGGCGATCAATACCCCGCTCGCCCCGGGCGATCTGCTCTACACCGGGCCCGACGGCAACGTGGAGGTGCAGATCGGGGCCCGTGCCTTCGTGCGCGCGGCCAGTGGAACCCAGCTCGGGCTCGACAACCAGGAGCCCGACTTCGTCCAGTTCAAGGTGACGGCCGGGCATGCCGCCGTCGATCTGCGCGAGCTCTCGCCCGGCCAGACCATCGAGCTCGACACCCCCAATGCCGCCCTGACGATCGAGCATACCGGCTACTACCGCGTCTCCGTGGCCGAAGACCGCAGCGCTTTCATCGCGCGGCGAGGCGGGCGGGCGAGCCTGACGCCGGCCAGCGGTGCCGCCGTGGGGCTGGAGTCCCAGCAGCAGCTGCTGGTAACAGGGACCGACGCGCCACGTGTCCAGGCGACGGCGGCCCCGGAGCTTGCCGCCTGGGACCGCTGGAACTACGAGCGCACCGGTCAGCTCGTGAGCTCGCCGAGCGCGAAGTACGTGCCCAGGGGCGTGTACGGAACGCAGGAGCTCGACCGGCACGGCAGCTGGCGCACGGTCGAGACGTACGGGACGGTGTGGGTCCCGAGAGCCGTTGCGGTCGGCTGGGCGCCTTATAGCACCGGGCGCTGGATCTGGGACCCGTTCTATGGCTGGACCTGGCTCGACGACGCCCCGTGGGGCTGGGCGCCGTATCACTATGGCCGCTGGGTCCACGTGAGCGGCTTCTGGGCGTGGACGCCAGGCCCCATCGTCGTGCGGCCGGTCTACGCGCCCGCTCTCGTCGTCTTCTTCGGCGGCCCCGTGATCCACCGGCCCGTCGCCTGGGTGGCGCTCGGCTGGGGCGAGCCCTCCATCCCGTGGTGGGGACGCCCGGGCTTCGTCGGCCGGCCCTGGTGGGGCGGCTGGGGCGGTCCCCGCGTGGTCAACAACGTGGTCATCAACCGGACGAGCGTGGTCAACGTGACCAACATCACGGTCTACCGGCACACGTCGGTGCGCAATGCCGTGGTCGGCGTGTCCGCCGAGCGCTTCGGCCGCGACCACGTCTCCCAGGCCCGCGTGGCGAGCGTCGACGTGCGCCAGCTCGAGCCCGTGCGCGGCCGGCTCTCGGTCAAGCCCGCCGCGGCGAGCCTGATGCCGGCCTCCGGCGCCGCGGTGAAGCCGCCGGAGCAGGTGGTGAAGCGGTCGGTCGTCGCCACGCGCGCCCCGCGCGATGTCTCGGCCCCGCTGCGCGCCGAGGGGCTTGCTCACCGTTCTGTGCCCGCGGCGTCAGGTCCCTCCCCCTCGGCTTCCTCCGCGACGCTCTCCGCCCAGCCGCCAGCGCCGAAGATCGTTCCCGCGCCGCCGCGCGGCCGGGCCGCTGCGAGGGGCGAGGACGGGCGTGGGCCGGCGGCGAGGGACGAGGGCTCCAGGCCGGACAAGGCAAGGAGGGAAGGGCAGGATGCCAAGCAGCCACCGGAAGCGACGCAGCCGAGAGACGGCAAGAGTACTGCCACCGAGCCGCCGCGTTCGGACCGGCAGCCCGGCGTGACAACCGCGCCCCGTACGGCGCCGCCTGCCGAGACGCGGCAACCGGAGGTCAAGCCCGGCCGGTCGACTCCGCCGCCGCTTCCCCGAGGCGAGCGCGCTGGTCCCAGGCGCGAGGAGCGGAGTGGTGAGCCGAGGGTGGAGCGTGGAAAGCCGGCGCCGCCCGCCCCGGCCCCGCCCGCGCCTGCCAAGGCACCGCCTGACCTCCGTCAGGGACGGCCCGTATCGCCGCCCGCTCAGGCACCGCCGCCGCCTCGAGGCGCGCCCCAGCAGAGCGCGCCTCAGCCCGACCGGGGTAACGACCGCAGCAAGCGTGAAGAGCCGCGGGTGGAGCGTGGAAGGCCGGCGCCGCCCGCCCCGGCCCCGCCCGCGCCCGCCCAGGCACCGCCTGACCCCCGTCAGGGACGGCCCGTACCGCCGCCCGCTCAGGCACCGCCGCCGCCTCGAGGCGCGCCGCAGCAGAGCGCGCCTCAGCCCGACCGGGGTAACGACCGCGGCAAGCGTGAAGAGCCGGGGGTGGAGCGTGGAAGGCCGGCGCCGCCCGCTCAGGCGCCGCAGCCGTCACAAGGCTCGCCTCAGTCCGACCGGGACAATGGCCGCGGAAAGCGGCAGGAGTCGAGGGCAGAGGCGCGCTAGGGCGCTCGTGAGGTCGCTCTCAGCGTCGGCCCGCATGCCTGGCAAGAAGCTCCCCGTGTGCTCGTAGCCGACCGCCGGGCTCCACAAGAAGCGTCTCCAACCCAGCGCAAGTAGTCCGTTGCGCTGACGGAGCGAGCGCCCCTTGACGGCGCGGCGCCCGACCGGGCACTATCGCTCGCGGTGGACATGGCTCCGGACGGGCGGGCGCGAGCCGAGCGTGGGGGGATGCGATGGCCGTGACGTTTGCCGAGGTGCGTCGCACCTTCCGCTGGGAGGACGCCGTGGGGCGGCTCGACTGGAATCCCGCGCGACGGCTCAACCTGGCGCACGAGGCGTGCGACCGGTGGGCACGCGAGCGGAGCCGCGTGGCCCTCGTCTGGGTCGGGGCGGGGGGCGAGTCGCGCACCTTCACCTACTTCGACCTCGCGCGGCTAGCCGGCCGCCTGGCGAATGTGCTGCGCCGGCTCGGCATCGGCCGGGGCGACCGGGTGGCCGCGCTGATGCCGCGTGTGCCCGAGGCCTACGTGGCCTCCCTCGCGGTGTGGAAGCTGGGCGCCGTCTTCGTGCCGCTCTTCACGGGGTTCGGGCCCGAGGCCCTGCGCCATCGCCTCGCCAGCAGCGGCACGCGCGCGGTGCTGACCGAGGCCCGGTACCGGGACGTGCTCGGGGCCGGACTCCACGACGATGTGCCGGTCGTCGTGGTCGCGGGCGAGCGGGGGCGAGGGCTCGTGCGCGGCGACCTGAGCTTCTGGGCGGAGGTGGACCGGGCCGACCCGGCTTGCGCCACGGTGGAGACACGGGCGGAGGAGCCGTGCACGCTGATGTTCACGTCCGGGACGACCGGGCTCCCCAAGGGGTGCGTGATCCCGCATGCCGGTCTCGTCGGCCTGATCCCCTTCGTCGACCACGTCCTGGGCCTCGGCCCCGAGGATTTGCTCTGGGCGACGGCCGATCCCGGCTGGGCCTTCGGGCTCTTCACGACCGGCGCGGTGCCCATGGCCCTCGGCCACCCGCGTCTCGTTTACGAGGGCGACTTCAACGCCCGGGCGTGGTGGCAGGTCGCCGAGCAGCATCAGGTGACTCATCTCACTGGGGCCCCGACTGCGTACCGCTCCCTCGTCGCGGCCGGCGAGGACGTCGTGGCCGGCCGCCGGCTCGCGATCCGGCGCGGGACCTCCGCGGGCGAGCCGCTCAACCCCGAGCCCATCCGCTGGCTGGCCGAGCACGGCGGCTTCGAGGTGTATGACGGCTACGGGCTGACCGAGGTGGGGATGGTGACGGGGAACCCGCGGACGGTGCCGCACACGCTCAAGCCCGGGTCGATGGGGTTCCCGCTGCCCGGGCACGAGGTCGCCCTCCTCGACGCCACGGGGCGCGAGGTCGGCGTCGAGGAGCCTGGAACTGTGGCGGTGCGACGGCACCCCTGGTTCCTGAGCTACACCTACTGGGGGATGCCGGAGGCCTGGGCCGCCCGGTGGCAGGGCGACTGGTTCGTCACCGGCGACACCGCCTGGGCGGATCGCGACGGCTACCTGTGGTTCGTGGGGCGGGAGGACGACGTCATCGTCACCTCCGGGATGAACGTCGGGCCCTTCGAGGTCGAGAGCGCGCTGGGGGCGCATCCTGCCGTGGCCGAGGCCGCGGTCGTCGGGGTGCCCGATGCCCGGCGCGGGCAGCACGTCAAGGCGTACGTGGTGCTGCGCGGGAGCGCGCGCGGGGGCCCCGAGCTGGCCGCGGATCTGCAGGTGTCCGTCCGCGAGCGCATCGGTCGGCACGCGGCCCCGCGCGAGATCGAGTTCGTCGCGTCACTGCCGCGGACGGAGAGCGGGAAGATCCAGCGCGCGCTCCTGAGGCGGCAGGCGGCGGCGTCCAGCGCCCAGGCGTAAGGGCTCGCCGAGGAGGGCGACCATGGCACTCAGGACTGCGAACGACTACCGGGCGGGGCTGCGAGACGGCCGGCGCGTGTGGGCCGCCGGCCGCCGCATCGAGGACGTGACGGCCGATCCGATGCTGCGGGTCACCGTCGACCACTCCGCCGAGGTCTTCAGTCTGGCCGAGCAGCCGGCGCTCCGGCCGCTCTTCGTGTACGACGACCCCGAGCTGGGCGAGCCGGCGAGCGCGTACTTCCGCATCCCGCGCACGGCGGCCGAGCTCAGGGCGCGGGGGGACCTGATCGAGGAGAACACGCGGCAGCAGCGCTCGACGTTCAACATCACCAAGGCGGTGGGCACGGACGTGCTCCTCGCCCTGCTCGTCGTGGCTCGTGAAGTGGACGGCGCGCTCGGCACGGGCTACCTCGACCGGGTGCGGCGCTACCGGAACGGTTGCGCGCGGCGCGACGTGACCATGGCGCTCGCCCAGACAGACGTCAAGGGCGACCGGAGCCTGCGGCCCTCGCAGCAGGCGGACCCCGACCTCTACGTCCGCGTCGTCCGACGCACGACGGACGGCATCGTCGTGCGCGGCGCCAAGGCCCACACCACGGCGGGCCCGGTGGCGGACGAGCTGATCGTCATCCCGACCCGCGCGTTCGCCGAGGAGGACCGGGACTGGGCGGTGGCGTTCTCGACGCCGCTCGCCGCGCCCGGCCTCACGATGATCTGCCGCCCCATCATCACCGAGGCGGCCTCCGCCTTCGACAACCCCGTGAGCCGGCGCAACATCGAGATCGAGTGTCTCACCGTCTTCGAGGACGTGTTCGTTCCCTGGGAGCGCGTCTTCCTGTGCGGCGAGTGGCAGTTCGCCGGCCGCCTCGCCACGGCGTTCGCCACCTTCCACCGCTACACCGCGGTGAGCTACAAGCCGCCGATCGGCGAGATGTTCTGTGGGGCCGCCGCCCTGGCCGCCGAGTACCACGGCCTCGAGCGGGCGGGCGCCATCCGCGGCAAGATGGCGCGGTTGGCCATGTACACGGCGCTCACGCGCGCGGCGCGGCTGGCCGCGGCCTCCGAGTGCCGCTTCGCCGACGGCATCGCCGTTCCCAACGGCGCCTACAGCAACGCCGGCAAGCACTACTTCGCCAGCGAGTTCCACGACGTCGTGGCGGTGCTGCAGGACGTCGCCGGCGGCCTCGTCATCACCGCGCCGACCGAGGCCGACCTGGCGAACGCCGAGACCGGCCCGCTGATCGAGAAGTACCTGGCCGGCGCCAAGGGCATCGGGGGACGGCGGCGGCTGGCCCTCATGCACCTGATCCGCGACCTGACCGCCTCCGACTTCGGCGGGTACAACATGCTGGTGACGCTGCACGGCGAAGGATCGCTCGAGGCCCAGCTCCTGGGCGCCTATCGCGACGCGGACATCGACGGCATGAAGGCTCTGGTGGCGCGCGCGCTCGCGCCGTGAGCGCGCGCCCCATCCCAGGGTGATCGCCAGGGGTTCCACGCTATCCGGATTAACGACCAGTGGAGGATCGTCTTCCGCTGGGAAGACGATGGCGTCACCAGGGTTGAGGTGACCGACTACCACTAGAAAGGTGGGCAGAGCACCCTAATGAAGCCGAGCAATCCCATCCATCCCGGCGAGATGCTCCTCGAGGAGTTCCTCCGTCCCTCGGGCGTGAGCCAGCGCCAGTTCG
Source organism: Candidatus Rokuibacteriota bacterium (assembly GCA_016188005.1). Lineage (NCBI taxonomy): Bacteria > Candidatus Rokuibacteriota > Candidatus Rokuibacteriota bacterium. Next base: position 14,201 of record JACPIQ010000007.1, read on the forward strand.
CGGCGAAGCTCGGATGGACGGCCGCCAAGCTCAACGAGCTCGTGAAGGGCAAGCGAGGCGTGACCGCCGATTCAGCGCTCGATCTGGCCAAGGCGCTTGGCACCTCTCCCGAGGTGTGGATGAACCTACAGATGATGTGGGACCTGCGCCGGGCCGAAGTCCGCCGCAAGGCGTCGTAGCGGGGCTTCTGCTCGGCGGACCACTATCTTCGTGCGGCGCGCCCGATAAGCTCCGCCCACTCTGGGACCTCTGCCGTGAGCCCGGCGGGCAGCGGCCAGGTGCGTCGGCCCTTCGTGCCGCGAAGGCGAGTGAGCGTGCCGACCGCTTCTCCAGCCGCTTCGGCGAGAAAGTCCTCCGCCCAGCCGAGCACCTTGTCGGTCGTTTGGCCCCGGCAACGATAGAAGGCGCCCCGCTCATGGCCCAACAGCTCGCTCGGGGCGCCGCAGACGTAACGCGGCGCAGTGGAGTCAGGATGGGGTCAAGAGACGACGAGGGGCTAGCGGCGACTGCCGCTAACCCCTCGTCGCTTCGTGGTTGCGGGGGTCGGATTTGAACCGACGACCTTTGGGTTATGAGCCCAACGAGCTACCGGGCTGCTCCACCCCGCGGTGACAGTTACGAAGTCTACTCCGTCTGGCGGTGGGCCGTCAACCCCGCATCGCGCGAGGCCCCTGAGGCCGCTGGAGCCCGAGCTGCCCCATCTCGGGAGCATTCAGGCGCCGGGGTGGAGTGGAGCGGCGGCGCCGGCGCGTGTCTCGCGCCTCACGAGCCCGCCCACTTGGCCTCACTTCACGGCTGGGCACCGGGGCCCGGATCAGCGCCTCTCCTCTCGCCATTGGGGGTTTCCCTGACAGAGTGCAGCTTGCCGGCCGAAAAAGGTCTTGGGGAAATCCTTCGCTGTGGTGCTGCCGGAACGCGGCGGGAATGCTATAGTGCAGGACGTGGTTCGAGAAACGCTCCGGAATCGAACTTCGATCACTGTCGAGAACGGAATCATCGAGTCCGATCAGGCCCCGCGCTGGTACGCTGTGCGCACGCGCTCGCGCCACGAGAAGAAGGTCCGGGATCAGCTGCTCGAGCGTCAGATCGAGACCTTCCTGCCGTTGTGGGAGCGCTGGAGCCCCTGGAAGGATCGCCTCAAGAAGATCGAGGCGCCGCTCTTCTCCGGCTACTGCTTCGCCCGCTTCGTCGTGTCCGAGCGCGTGAGGGTGCTCAGCACGCGTGGGGTCGCCGGGCTCGTTGGCACCGCGGGACACGCCGAGCCCCTTCCGGACGAGGAGGTCGAGGCCATCCGGCGTCTGGTGGCGAGCCGGTTCCGCTACGATCCGCACCCCATGCTCGAGGAAGGCATGGAGGTGGAGGTGGTCCGCGGCCCGCTGGCGGGGGTCCGCGGAACGCTCCTGCGCAAGGACCGCTCGACCCGCGTCGTGATCGCCGTGCGGCTGATCCAGCAGGCCGCGGCCGTCGAGGTGCACCCCGGAGACGTGGTCCGGGTCTGATCCGGTTCGCGCTCTCGTCTCAGCGGGCGCGGGCGCGGCGCAGCAGGACACGGGCCTCGCGCGCCTGGGCCGTGCTCGGATACTCCCGCGTCAGCCGCTCCCACGTCCGGCGCGCCCGCTCCTCCTTGCCGAGCTTCCGGTAGCAGAGCCCGATCTTGAGCAGGGTCTCCGCGGTCCGACGCCCCCTGGGGACGGCCGCCAGCAGCGTCTCGAACTCCGCCAGGGCGCCCTGGGGGTCGTTCTGGCGGTAGAGGATGTCGCCCGCCGCGAGTTGAGCGCTCTCACGGAGCGGATGGGTGGCATGGTTCGCGATCAGGTCCTGGAAGAGGAGCAGGGCCGCGTCGAGCTCTCCCGCCCGCATCCTGGATATCCCACTGTCGTACAGCTCCTGGGCGGGCTCGGTAGTGGGGGACGGGAGGGACGGGGGGGCGGGACTCACCTGGGACGGGGCAAAGCCACGCGGGACCGCGGCCTCGGCGGCGCCGGGCACGGTCATCTCGCCGACGCGGCGCTCGAGGGCCCGGAGCTGATCCTCGTGCCGCTGGGAGGCCTCCACCAGGCGGGCCAGGGCGTTCTGCAGCTCGGCGAACTCGGTGGTCATCCGGGCGATCTCTTCCGCCAGCCGGGGCGAGTCGGTGGAGCGGGAGGAGTCGGGAGAGGCCGGGGTCGCGGCTGGGGTCGGGCTGGGCTCGGACCGGGTGGGCTCGCTGCGCGGCGCGGCAGGAGGCTCGGCGCGCCCTGCGGTGGGGGCGGCGCCGCGACCGGCGAGGCCCGCGCAGCCGGAGAGGCCGGCCGTCACCAGCAGCGCAAGGGTCATGGCGGCCAGCCGCATCAGGGGGCGCCCCCGGACTCGATGGTCACGGCAGCCACGGGCCAGGCGGCCTGCTCCGCGCGGAGTTGGAGGACGAGCGGATGCTCCCGCGCCAGCGGGACGTCCAGCAACCAGGTCCAGGGACCCGGCCGCTCCACCGGCGAGTAGCCGCGCGCGATCTCTCCGCGGTCGAACACATAGCGGCGCTCCACGAAATCGAAGCGGTGCAGCTGGTGGCCCACGACGAGCACGCCCTCGCGCGTGACGCAGAGGACGTAGTCGATCAGCTCCGGGGGCTCGGCGCGCGTGAGCCTCATGGCTCTGGCCCGCGCGGGCAGCGCGCGCGCGACGGCATCGCTGAGCTGCTCCACCGTCGCGTACGGCACCGGCGCCCGTCTGAGCGCCAGGAGCTCGCTGCCGTCCCGCCGCAGGCGGAAGGACGGCGGCTCGTCCCGCGGTGGGCGCGGCGCCTGGCCGGCCGCCGTGCCGGGGATCGCCACGAGGCCGGCCAGCGCCAGCAGCCCGGCGCGCCGGGTCATTCACCCATACCCCGCGGGAAGCGCCTCAGCGGTCACCCAGCCACTGCGCCCCGGCACGGTCATGCGCACGACGGGGACGGGCGAGCGACTGTCCGCCTCGACTCGAGCCGCCTCGGCCACATCGCAGAGCCGCGCGAGCGCGACGCCCCGCCGGCCTGCCTGCGCCAGGAAGTCTCGCAGCACCCCGAGCCAGGGCCCGCCCTCGACCTCGGCGTGGAGCGTCAGGACGTTGAGCCCGGGCCGGAGGCTCCGCACGAGGGCTCCCGCCACGTCCTTCGTGCGCCCCAGCAGCTCGTCCACCGTCGCCATGGTCGTCGGGATCTGAATCGTGTCGAGCGCCCGCGGACCGACCAGGGGCCGGAAGGGAGCGAGGCCCCGCACATCGCTGCCGTAAGCGTACGCGAACTCGTCCTGGACCACCAGGGCTTCCGGCGTGGTCCGCCACCCCGGGGCGGCGCTGGCCTCGGGCGCCGCGCCGAACACGGACTGGAAGGCGCCTGCCGCGGCCTCGAGATCCGCGCGGATGCGCGCGGCAGACATCCGGTGCACGCGATCCTGCCACCCGACGTGGTCGAAGCCATGCGGGGCCACCTCGTGCCCCTCGCTGGCGATCTGTCGGAGCAGAGCCGGAGCCCCGGCGCCGACGGGGCGGGCGGGGAGCAGTGTTCCCGCCAGGACCGTGGACAGCCCGTAGAGGCGCAGCGCACGGGTGCGCCACATCTTGGCCAGGAAGCTCGGTCGCCAGGCCCGCCTGAGCGCCAGGCCCGACCGGTCCGGGCCCATGGTGACGAAGAAAGACGCGCCGAGGCGCTCCCGGCGGAACAGATCGAGCAGCCGCGGGACCCCCTCGTCGAGACCCCGGCGGGTATCGACGTCGATCCTCAGCGCGACTGTCGCTTGAACCACTCGATGGTCCGCGCGAGACCCTCCTCCAGGGGAATCTCGGCCCGCTCGCCGAGGAGCTCGCGCATCCGCCGCACCGCGGGCACCCGCCGCGGGATGTCCTCGTACCCGCGGTCGTACACGGCCTCTTTCGGGACGAAGGTCACGCAAGAGGACGAGCCGGCGAGCCGCACCATCATGGAGGCCAGGGTGGCGATGGAGACCTCCTCCTCGGAACCGATGTTGATGGCCTCGCCGACGGCCGCGGGCGCCAGCCCGGCCGCGACGGTGGCGCGCACCGCGTCGTCGACATAGGTGAACGAGCGCGTCTGGCTGCCGTCCCCGATGACGGTCAGGGGCTCCCCGCGCAGGAGCTGACCCATGAAGATCGTCACGACGCGCCCGCGGTCCATCTGGTCGAGGCGCGGGCCGTAGACGTTGAAGTAGCGCAGCACCACGACGGGGAGCCCCATGCGCCCGAACGCGAACCCCAGGTGCTCGGCCGCCGCCTTGGAGGTCGCGTAGCACCAGCGGTCGACCCGGGTGGAGCCGAGCAGCCGGTCGCCCTCCTCGTCGAAGGGCACGGCCAGGCTGCGTCCGTAGACCTCCGACGTGGAGGCGAGCACCACCTTGCGGCCGTGCCGGAACGCCGCCGCCAGCACCTCCTGGGTGCCGTTGATGTTCACCGTCAGGACCTGGTAGGGATCGCCGACGTAGTGCTCCACGCCGACCACGGCCGCCAGATGGTAGACCAGGTCGGCCCAGGCCACGAGCCCTTCGAGGATGTCGCGGTTCAGCACCGACTCGCGAATCATCCGGAAGCCGGCTTGCGTGCGGAGATGGCGCACCTTCGCGTCGGAGGCCAGGTCGAGCACCGTGACCTCGCTGCCGCGGGCCAGCCAGGCTTCGGAGAGATGCGAGCCGAGGAAGCCGGCCCCGCCGGTGATGAGCACTTTCATGGTCGCCTCTCCAGCGACTGGCCGGGGACGAGCCCCCGCCGGCCGACCCACTTCTCCGCCGGCTCCTCCGGTCCTCCGGCCTCCTGGACCCGCCGGACGAGCAAGCCGCCCCCGCCGGTGGCCACCACGATGCCCTGACCCGGCCGCACCTCCAGCAGGGTCCCCGCCGCCGCGCTCGCCGTCGCCTCGGCCAGCGCTCGGCCTTCCCACAGCAAGAGCCTGGCCGGCCCCTCGCCGGCGAAGGCGCCCGGGTAGGGATGCGTCACGGCCCTGATCATGTTGGCGATGCGCTCGGCCGGCCACTGCCACTGGACCCGGCCGTCCGCGGGGCGCCGCCGCGGCCAGAGGCTCGCCCGCGCGGCGTCCTGCGGCTGCCGCGGCGCCGTGCCGGCCAGCACCTGCGGGTACCACTCGAGGAGGAGATCGACCCCTTCTTTCACCACGCGGTCGTAGAGGCTCGGGGCCGTGTCGTCGGGCTCGATCTCGATGGGGACCTGCGCGACGATGTCCCCCGCGTCGGCCTCGGCGGTCATGTGATGCAGGGTGACGCCGGTCCGCGGCTCCCCGTTGACGAGGACCCAGTTGATCGGCGCGCGGCCGCGATAGGCGGGCAGCAGCGAGCCGTGCAGGTTGAGCGCCGCCACGCGCGGCACGCGCAGGAGGTCGGCGCCCAGCAGGCGGCGATACCAGACGCTCAGGAAGACGTCGGCCCCGAGCGCGCCCAGCGCACCGACGACCTCGGGCACGTTGGGCGAGGGCGGGGCGAGGACGGGGATCCCGGCGGCCCGGGCCACCTCGGCCACCGACTCGAACCAGTCACCCTCGGTGGGGTCGTCGGCATGCGTCACCACGGTGACCACGCGCTCACCGCGGGCGAGCAGGGCCCCGAGCGCACGCGCGCCGAAGGTGTGATAGGCGAAGAGCACCCAGCGCGCACCGCTCATTCGAGAATCTCGCTGATCACGTAGGGTGGCCTCCGGCGGACCTCCTGGTAGATGCGGCCCACGTACTCGCCGATGAGGCCGAGCGCGAGGATCTGCAGTCCCACGAAGAAGAACAGGATCGCGAAGAGCGTGAACACGCCCTCCACCTCGGGCCCGACCAGGAGGCGCCGGATGCCGAGGAAGACGGCGAAGCCGAGCCCCAGCGCCGCCACGAGCACCCCGGACAGGCTCACCGCCTGGATCGGCAGCAGCGAGAAGCCCGTGAGGAGGTCGAAGGTCAGCCGGAGGAGCCGGAAGAGGCCGTACCGGGAGCGCCGGTCCGTGCGCGGGGCGTGCGCGACGGGGATCTCCGCCACCGAGGCCGCGAGCGTGTTGGCGAGGGCCGGGATGAAGCGGGAGATCTCCTGGCACGCGAGCATGCGGTCCACGACCGGGCGCCGGTAGGCTCGCAGCATGCAGCCGTAGTCGCGCATGGGCACGCCCACGGCGGCCGACGTCAGGCGGTTGACGGCCCACGACGCGGCGCGGCGCGGCCACGGGTCCTGCCGGCTCTGCCGCCAGCCGCCCACCACCTCCGTGCCATCGGCCATGCGCGCCAGGAGCCGCGGGATCTCCTCGGGCGGATTCTGCAGGTCGGCATCGAGCGTCACCACCACGTCACCGCGCGCGCGCTTCATGCCGGCGAAGACGGCCGCGTGCTGACCGTAGTTCCGGGCGAAGCGGACCATGCGGACGGCCCGGTCCTGCTCGTGGAGCGCCCGGAGGATATCCGTCGAGCCGTCCGTGCTCCCATCATCCACGAAGACGATCTCCCAGGGCTGCCCCACCTCCTTCAGGGTCCGCACCAGGCGCTCGTGGAGATCCACGAGGGTCCGCGCCTCGTTGAAGACCGGGATCACCACCGAGACGACGGGGAGCGAGAGCTCACGGCTCATGGGCGCGTACCAGGAGGCAGTCGTTGTGGCCCCCGAACCCGAAGGAGTTGGAGATGGCCGCCCGGAGCGGGGCGGCCACGGGGGCGTTCGGGACGTAGTTGAGGGCGCAGTCGGGGTCGGGGACCTGGTAGTTGATCGTGGGCGGGGCCACCTGGTCCCGGAGCGCCAGCACCGTGGTGATCAGCTCGATGGCCCCCGCCGCCGAGATCGTGTGGCCGATCATGGACTTCGTCGAGCTGACCAGCAGCCGGTCGGCATGGGGCCCGAAGACCTGGCGGATCGCCGCGGTCTCGACGCGATCGTTCATCGGCGTGGAGGTCCCGTGGGCATTGACATAGCCCACCTCCGTCGTCTCGATCCTCGCGTCCGCGAGTGCCGCGCGCATGGCACGGACGGCTCCCTGCCCGTCCGGGGCCTCATCGGTGATCCGGTAGGCATCGCAGGTGGGGCCCCAGCCGGCCAGCTCCGCCAGCGGCTCGGCGCCCCTCGACCGGGCGTGCCCGGCCTCCTCCAGGACGAGGAAGCCGGCGCCCTCGCCCATGACGAAGCCGTCGCGGCGGGCGTCGAAAGGGCGGCTGGCCGTCTCGGGCGCCTCGTTCCGCCGCGACATCACGCCGAGGAGGCAGAAGAGCTGGACCTCGATGGGCGAGACGATGCACTCGGCGCCCCCGGCCAGCGCGACATCGATGGCGCCCCGGCGGATGGCTCGAAGGGCCTCGCCGACGGCCTGGGCCGAGGAGGTGCACGCGGTCTGGAGCGTGGCCCCCTCGCCCTCGATGCCGAACATGCCGGCCAGGCGCGCCCCAAGGTACTGCGGAAGGGTGCGGTACAGGCGGCCGCTCGCGAAGCGGCGGGCGAGCTCGCCGGCGAAGCCGCGCGGGGTCACGGGCTCGCACGGGCCGCGGCCGGCATAGGCCATGGCGCCCATCTCCCGGAGGTCCTGGCGCTCGCCGGAGGTGCCGACATAGACCCCGGCGCGTCGGCCGCGCACCGCCCCCATCGCCCCCGCCTGCTCGAGGGCTCCGCGGGCCGCCCAGACGCCCACCACTGCGCTCCTGGGTTCGAGGGGGTCGAGGCCCGCGGCCGCGCGGAGCTCCGCCAGCAGGATCGGGTCGGACAGCGAGGCGGCAATCTGGGTGGGCAGCCCCGTGGGATCGAAGTGCGTGATGCGCCGGACCCCCGAGGTGCCGGCCTGGGCCGCCTTCCAGAAGCGCTCGAGCCCCACGCCGATCGGGGTGACCACATCCATTCCGGTCACGACCACGCGCCGCACCCGTGAGCCCTCAGGCGAGAAGCGAGTAGCCACCGTCCACCACCAGGACCTGGCCCTGGATGGCCCGGGCCGCGGGGCTGGCGAGGAAGCACACCACCTCGGCGACAGCCTCGGCGGAGGTGAGGGATCCGCCCGGCGTCCGGGCGCGCACCGCCTCCAGGAGCGCTTCCCCTTCCGGGAACGCGCGCCACACGTCGGTGGCCACCGCGCCGGCGGACACGGCGTTGACCGTGATCCCGCGGGGAGCCAGCTCGACGGCCAGGTAGCGCGTGAGTGCCTCGAGAGCCGCCTTCGAGACACCGACGGCGGCGTAGCCGGGGATGACGCGCCCTGAGCCCAGGCTCGTGAGCGCCACGATCCGCCCCCCGGCGCCCATGAGGCGCGCAGCCTCCTGGGCGCAGAGCAGGAGGGGCCGCGCATTGGTGTTCATGACCCAGTCCCACTGCTTGGCCGAGAGGTCGACCGGAGCCCTCAGCACCCCCGAGGCGGCATTGCTGACGAGTACGTCGAGCCGACCGGCCACGCGGCCGATCTCCGCCCCCATGCGGCTGATCTCGTCGGGCTCCTTGAGGTCGGCCTGGATGAGGTGCGCAGCGCCGCCGCGCGCCTGCACGTCCCGCGCGGTCTTCTCGGCGGCCTCCCGGTCGACGAAGAAGTTGATGAAGACGCGCGCGCCCTCCTCGGCGAAGCGGAGGGCGATGGCGCGGCCGATGCCTCGGGCGCCGCCCGTGACCAGCACCTCGCGGCGCGCGTCCGGCGGGCTCACGGCGCCGCTCCGGCCGCCGCGGCGCCGGGCGGGGTCGCCGTCAGGACCCGGTACAGCTCTCGCAGTCGCTCGGCGCGGGACCGCGCCTCGGGATCCCCGCCGACCTCCTCGACGGCCAGCTCGAGGGTCGCCGTCGCCGCCGCCCGATCGGCCACGCGGGCGATGGCGCCGATGGTCCACCGGTCCTCGCCGGCCTCGCGCCGGGCGCAGCGCAGGCGGAGCTGGTCGCCTGGCGTCACGGCACGCCGGAAGGAGGCCGCGGACACGCGCTCGAGACGCCCGACCCGCTCGAAGCCGTGAGTCAGGGCCACGAGCAGCTGGGCGCTCTGCTCGAAGGCCTCGAGGATGAGGGCGCCGGGAAAGATGGGGCAGCCGGGAAAATGGTCGTCGAAGATGTCCTCGGAGGCGCTCACGTTCTTGAGGGTCTCGATGGCGCACCCTGGCTCCACCGCGAGGATCCGGTCGACCAGGACGAACCGCATGCCGCGGATAGCCGGCTCAGGTGCCGGTCGCGAGACGCGAAGCGGCCCTCAATTGCCCCGCCAGGTACTGGACCAGGGCCCGGACGGTGAAGCGATTCAGCACCTCGTCCACCACCACAGGAGAGTGGAGGCTCTCGAGGAGGTGAGGCATCAGCCGATCGACGGAAAGATCGCCGAACTCGAGGCCCATCCCGCCCAGCTCCGCGAGCAGCCGCTCCGCCAGCGCCGCCGCCAGACCGCGGTCGTCGCCGGGCGCCCCCGGCACGCCGTGGCGGATCGCGAGGTGATCGAGCATGGCCGGGATCGTGGCCGGCGCCACGGTCTTCAGCTCCTCGGCCTCGACCGGCGCCCCGTAGCGCTCCCGCAGCACGCGGGCCAGGATCTCGAAGCCGCGCCACTCCAGGAGCCGGGCCTGGATGAGCCGGGCCGGGACATCGACGCCGAAGGTCTGCTGGCACTTGAAGCTGATGTCGAGGAAGTCGATGGACTCGGCCCCGAGATCGCGCACCAGCGAGGCGTCGTCGATGACACCCGCCTCGTCCACGCCCAGCGACTCGACGAGGATCTTCCCGACGCTGGCCCGGATCTCCGCCGGCGTCCAGAGCTTGTTCGTATCCGGCTCCATACTCTCCCTTCCTCGCCTACCCGAGGCCGCCGTCCACCGCGATGACTTGCCCCGTCACGTAGCTCGCCTCCTCCGAGGCGAGAAAGGCCGCCACGGCTGCGACCTCGGCCGGGCTGCCCACGCGCCGCATCGGAATCAGGTCGCGGAGCCTGCCCGCGGCCATGCCGAGGAAGGGCCGGCTCATGTCGGTCTCGATCAGCCCCGGAGCGACGGCGTTGACCGTCACCCCCCGCGGCGCCAGCTCCGTCGCCAGCGCGCGGGTGAGCGCATTGACGCCTCCCTTGGAGGCGATGTAGTTGGCCTGGCCGCGGGCGCCCCGCGACACCGTGACGGTACTCACGTTGATGATCCGTCCCCAGCGCCGCTCCAGCATGGGCCGGGCAGCGGCGCGGCAGCAGTGGTACACGGCGTCCAGGTTCGTGTCGAGCACGGCCCGCCAGTCCTCGTCGGCCATCTCCACCAGGAGCCCGTCGCGGATGATCGCCGCGTTGTTGACCAGGACGTCGAGTCGCCCGCAACGGGCGAGCGCCGCCTCGATCAGCCCGCCCGCCTGGACCCGGTCGCTCACATCGGCCTGGTGGAGGAAGGCCTGGCCTCCCGCCCCCTCGATGGCGCTGAGCGTCTCCTTGGCGCGCTCGTGCTGCACCCGGTAGTTGATGCACACGGTGGCTCCGGCCCGGGCCAGGCGCTCGGCGATGGCACGCCCGATCCCGCGGGAGGCGCCGGTGACGACGGCAACCCGGCCGCTCAGGTCAGCCCGCACGCTCGGCCTCGGCAGGCGCCGACGCCTTGCCCAGCATCAGCGCCGAGCATTCGCCGAAGAAGCCCAGGGACAGAACCAGCGCGCGCTCCGGCGAGGCCGGGCGGGCGCCGTCCCCGTTCGCGACACCGGGGGGGAGCATACCGTACTCGATCGCGAGCGAACAACCCAGTAATTCCGCCGGGCTCGAGGCGGCCCCCAGATCCCCGTGAGCCCGCTTGAGCCTGACCCGTCGAGGCCCGTCAGCTCCAGTGCCGAATACCGCGGCCAGCGCGCGTTCCTCGGCCTCGTCGTGGGCCGGCGCGCCGTCGGCATGGAGCGCGATCAGGTCGGGCATGCCGCCGGCCTCCGTGAGCACCTCTTCGATCACCCCCGCCAGCCGGCGCCCGAGCGCCGCCGGATCGGCCGCCGGCGTCAGCCGTCCGTCCCCGGCCGCCGCGGCGGAGCCCAGGATCTCGCCGTGGATGGCCGCGCCGCGGTCGCGGGCCCGCTCCGCGGCCTCGAGGACGAGGAGGCCGCTCCCCTCCCCCGCCACGAACCCGGGCTGGTCGCCGGCATCGGAGGCGAGCAGGCCCGAGCCCCAGTAGCTGGCGAAGATGAGCCCCTCCAGGGGCGCGTCGGTGCCGCCACAGAGCACGACATCCAGGGCTCCTTCCGCGATCATCCGGGCGGCCTGGCCGACGGCCCGGGCCCCACCTACCGGTCCCTCGAGCAGCGCTCGGCAGGCCCCGCGGGCGTCGTGGGCGATGGCGAGGTGGCCGGCCGCGAGGTTCGGAAGCGTCTTGAGCGAGTAGTCGAGCGGATTGATCTGGTGCATGCAGAAGGCATTCGCCGCCGCCATGTCGAGGCTGCCGGCCGCCTCCGGCGACTCGGCAGCGGCCAGGTACTGCGCCATCGAGGCCAGGTCCCAGGACAGCACGTTGACGCCGAGCACCACTCCCAGGCGTTCCGGGTTCCCCGCTCCCGCCGCCAGCCCCGCCTCCTCCATCGCCAGAGCCCCGGCAAGCATGGCGAGCAGCGTGGCCCGGTTGTAGAGCTTCTGCTGCTTGCGGGGCAGCCGACCCAGATGCGGCGCCAGGAGCTCGGCCGCGATCTCGGCGCCCCGGGAAACAGGCAGGCCCAGCGCGGCCAGCCCGGCCGTCTGGCCCACGACGGCGCGGCCGGCGCAGAGCCCCTCCCAGTACTGCCCGGTGCCGACACCGAGGGGCGAGACGATGCCCCGTCCGGTGAGCACCACGGCCCGGGGCCTCACGCCTCCCTCGCGCCGGGCCAGACGGCGGTCGCGGGAGCGCTCACGCAGAGGTAGAGTAGCTGCGCGGTGGCGATCTGCTCCGTCCCCGCGTACACGGTCCCGCTGACCTCCGCCAGGGCCGTGCCATCGGCGGCGCACGAGCTGGCCACGAGCTCGGCCACGGCCCGCAGCGGCACTCCGGGCCGCGCGCAGCCGTGGAACCGCGCCTCGCGCGCCTTGAGCAGGAGCGGGAGCCGGCGCTCGCCGAGCCGGCGGAAGATCAGGTGACCGCCCGCCATCGCCAGGAGCTCCAGCACGAGGCTGTTCGGCACGCGGTCGGGACCGGCCGGACCCGACAGCGCATCGTCGCCCGGCGGGAAGGTCTTGACGATCTCTATGCGGGCCCGGGGCTCGAGCTCCAGTGCCACGATCTCGTCCGCGAAGCGGTAGCGCATCAGGACGGCACCAGGAGAACCATGGCGATGGCGTGGGACTCGGTGTGGGAGAGCGACACGGCGCCGGCAGCGAGCCCCTGGCCTACGAGTGCCTGAGCCGTCGCTCCGTGGAAGGCCAGACCCGGCGCCCCGACGGCATCACGGGTGACCTCGACGTCACGCCAGGTCATCGCCCCCGCCAGGCCTGAGCCCAGCGCCTTGAGGGCGGCCTCCTTCGCGGCCAGCCGCGCGGCAAGCCGCGGCCAGGACTTCGGGCGGGAGCGGCAGTAGTCCAGCTCGGCCTCGGTGAAGACGCCTCTCAGGACGTCCTCGCGATCCTCGAAGCGCGCGCGGAAGTCGGCCACATCCACGAGATCGACCCCCACCCGCGCTCCGACCACCGCGGCCCCGCGTCCGCCACGCCGCGCCCGACGATCAGAACAGGACGGCCAGCGCCGCGAAGGAGAGGAGCGCAGCGCCCACCGTCTGCACCACGTCGCGCACCGTCGGGAGGACGCGGATCTTCTCCTCCTGCTTCGGCGGCACGACGATGGTGTCGCCCGGCTCGATGTCGCGCAGCTTGGTGAAGCTCGACATGGCCGACCCGTCCGCCTTGACGATGTGCAGCTCTTTCTTGTCGGCCTCCTTCGTGAGGCCCCCCACGCGGTTGAGGTAGTACTCGGGGCTGGCCCCCTGGACCCAGAGCACCGAGGTGGATGTCCGCACCGCCCCCAGGACGTAGACCGAGGCCGGCGGTTCAGTGACTTCGAGGCTGTCGCCGCCCACGAGCACGATGTCGTCCGGCCCTCCCCGGAGCTTCTCGGGCGCGTCGAGCCGCACGACCATGCGCCCCACCGCCACCTTGGCCGCCAGCGCCCGGAGCGCCTCCCGCTGGGCCTCGAGCGCCTTCTGCTGCGAGGCGTTCTCGTCCTTGTCGGCGCCCACGACGGTCGTGGAGGCCGCCGCCAGGATGCGCTGCTCCTGTACGCGGACGAACTCGTCCAGGCGCTCCTTCTCGACCCTCTGGAGCGCCTCGCGGGTGAAGACCGCGCTCCTGAGATAGGCGCGGTCGGTGAAGCCCCCGGCGCGATCGAGGACCGAGCTGAGCCGCTCGCCCTCGGCGATGACGTACCGGCCGGGCCGTACCACCTGGCCGCTGAGCGTCACGTGACTCGCCGCCTTCAGCTCCGTGCGCACGGCCACCTCGTCCAGCGCCTTGAGCAGAACGTCCTGGTCCTGGTCCCCGCTCCACGCCTTCCTGAGGTTCACCGGGATGATCTCGACCGCCAGATCCGGCCGCCGGCGCGCGATCTCCACGCGCTCGGGCTGCGCCTCGGGCAGGAGCTTGTCGGCGGGCAGGAGCTGGGTGATGCGCATCATCGGCTTCAGCTCGTAGGTGCCCGGATACTTGACCGCGCCCTCGACCTTGATGGTGTTGTAGATGCGCGGGTCGCTGCGGTAGATCAGCACCAGGTCGCCGCCGTTGACCGGCGGATTGCTGGCCCGGTCCCCCTTGAGGTAGTACTGGCTCAGGTCCACGTCGACCGTCACGCGCTCGGCATTGGGCTGGGCGCGGACGAGCTGGACGCGCTTGAGGTAGCTGGAGGGCGTGATGCCGCCTGCCAGCGTGACGAGATCGGACACCCGCGCCTGGCCCCGGAGCTCGTAGATGGCCGGGCGCTTGACCTCGCCGGCGATGGCCGCCACCCCGCCCACGGTGGGGACGAACACCGTGTCGCCGGACTCGAGACGGAAGTCGCGCGTCCGGTCTCCGCGCTGGAGAAAGTCGTAGAGGTCCAGCGTCCCGACCTGATGGCCGTTCCTGAGCAGCCGCACTTCCCGGAGCGAGCCGAGCTTCGTGGGTCCCCCCGCGCTGAACAGCGCGTTGGTCAGGGTCGCCAGCGAGCTCAGCGTGTACACGCCGGGCTGGCAGACCTCGCCGACCACGTGCACCCGGAGGGTGCGGAGCCTGCCCATGGTCACGCTGGTCTGGAAGCCGCGGAAGTACCGCGAGAGCTGCTCCCGGATGAGGCGATCGGCCTGGGAGAAGGTGAGCCCCCAGACGCGCAGGTCGCCCACCTTGGGGAGCACGATGCGGCCGTTGCGGTCCACCGTGCGCACCACGGTGGCGTCCACGGGGCCCCAGACGTGGATCGTCAGGTCATCCCCGGGGCCGAGCACGTAGTCGGGGCCCACGGGGATGTCGTCCACGGGGGCGAACGTGGAGACGTCGGCGGCGAAGGTCGTGTAGCCGTACTGGCGGAGCGGCTCGACTGAGGACCCTTGCGGCCCGGCGCCCTGCAACGCGTTCTGGGGACGCCTGAGCCCCGCCAGCGACTGGTACGAGTCCTGGTAGAAGCCGGCCTCGATGCGCGACAGATCCTCTGACTCCCTCCCCTGTGCTGGCTGAGGGGACTGCGCGGGCTGCTGCGGCTGTGCGGGAGGCGTCGTGCCGCCCGCGCGGCGTGGATCGGTCGGCGTCGTGCCGGGCGCCTGGAGCGCTCCCCGGCTTCCGGGGGTCGCAGAGACCTGACTCACCGGGACACCGGCCCCGCCTCCCGGCTGGCCGTCGCGCGGAGCGGGCACCGACACGACCTGCTGCTGGGGGGCGACCCGCTGATGGCACGGGGACACTCCCGTCGGGCCGAGCTGCCGCGGAGGGCTCGGGGGCTGCATCCACTGGCCCAGCGGCGCCCCTCCCCCCGGAACGCTCGGAGTCCCGCCGAAGGAGGGCGCTCCCGGGTAGCTCCCGTTCGTCACGCCCGGGCCCGAGGCCGCACCAGGGAGCGGCGATTGCTGCGCCGAGAGCGGGGCGGCAACAAACGCCACCAGCGTGGTGGCGACGATGACGGCACGGGATCCAGATCCAGATGTCTTCATGGCACAGGCCCCCCTCGTCCCCGGGCAGCTCCGCACGGGCCGACCCCCCCAAGGCAACGAAAGTATAGCCGCTCTGCAGACTTGGGCTTCACAAAAATTCCGCGTCACAGTGACAGCCGCCAGCGGGGGAACCCATAGGCCGGGTTCGCCGGATCGAAGTCGAGCGGGCTCAGGGGCGGATTCAGCCGCAGGTCGGTGTAGGCGTACTCGGCGACAGGCCGGCCGGCCTCATCGGACAGGATGGCAGCCACCGGGAGCCCGGAGGCGCCGTCGATCGTGATCACGGCACCGCGCACGTCCTCTCCAGGGCCGGCGCCCCTCGGCACGCGCATCTCGATCCGCCGGCCGCGCCTCCCGCCTTCCTCGACGAGGCCGGCATCCCGGAGGACCAGCTCTCCGCGCTCCTGCGCCCGACGCATGGAGCCCAGGATCAGGTCGATCAGACGCCCCAGCCCCACGTCCGTGATCGGGTGCCGGCTCTCGCTGAGCACGCGCGGGCTGTCGGGCGCCAGCAGGACGGTGAACAGCCCTGCCAGGATCCCCGGCCCATGGATGAGGGCCCGGTCGCCGTGTCGCCCGCGGACGAAGAGCAGCTCACGCCCCTTGGGCGGCCCCTCGATCCACCGCAGGTACATCCGGTCCGGCCGCTGGAACTTGACCAGCGCCTCCTCGCGAGGCCGGCGGTCGCCGGCCACCACCTCCTGCCGGGCGAAGCGAGCCGTGTAGCGTTCGACCGTCGCGTACGCGGCCTCCATGCCGAGGAGCACCCGCGCCGGTTCGGCGCCGTCGGCGCCCCAGGCCGGCGCGGCCAGCGCGACCCCGAGCAGGCCGACGGCAACCGCGATCACCGCCGGCCGCCAGCCGCGGCCCCCGCCTCGACCCAGCCCGGTGGACCGCTGTCGCGCTCGTCGACGAGCCGCAAGAGCTTGCGCGAGCGGCGCAGCGTCCCGGGCGCGAAGAAGCGGAACTCGATGTCCACGAGCTGCTGGCGGTAGGCGAGCCACGCCTCGGGCGCCGACCGCTCGAGCGCCGCGAGCACCGTGCGCGCCGCCGCGTCGCGCTCCGCCGCCACGGCCGCCCGCTCCAGCCGGAACTGGAAGACCGGCCTCAGCCCCCGCTCCCCGAGCGCCACCTGCCAGTCGCTCCCCGGCTCCTCGACGCCAGCCAGGAGCGGCTCGAAGAACTCCGGGTGGACATTGCCCCAGACACAGGCGATCTGCTCGTCCAGCCGCCCGCGCAGCGGCGAGATCCGCCGAAAGGGCAGCCCGCAGCGACAGCGGCCGGGGAGCCAGCGCGCCACGTCCCCCGTCCGGTAGCGGATGAGCGGCATGACGCGCCGGTGGACGGTCGTCAGGACGAGCTCGCCGTAGCCGCCGGCGTCGGGGGCGTCGATCTCGATGTGGAAGTCGAACTCGTTCAGATGATAGCCCTCACGCTCCAGGCACTCGAAGCCGAGAATGGTGGCCGCCTCGGTGGAGGCATAGGTCATGAGCACCGGCGCCCCCCAGAAACGTTCGAGCGCCGCGCGGGTTTTCGCCGTGATCCCCTCGCCGCCGCCCACCAGGAGCTTCATCGGGCCGGGACGGCCGTGGGCTTCCGCGATCTCGGTGAGTCGCCCCAGCCAGAAGGGGTCGCTGACCACCACGTTGAAGCGATACTCGGCGATGCGTCGATAGGCCTCCATCGGGTCCACCCGGCCGGGCACCATGGCGAACAGCCGCGTGTGGCGCACACCGCGTTCCACCAGGAGCGCGCCGAGGCCCCAGGCCAGGTCGAGCGTGCAGAGCAGCCGGTCCCCGCCCCCCAGGCCCCAGAGCGCGTACAGCAGGCCGCCCTGGGCCGCGCTGTACTCGAGCTCGTCGCGGCTCAGGTACACGCGCGCGACGTGACCGCTGGTCCCCGAGCTCTCGATGGCCAGGTCCGGCGCCCCACACAGGAGGCGCTCCGGCTGCCGCTTCAGCACCTCCGGCGTGAGGAAGAAGTCGCCGAGGTCCCCGAGCCGCCGGACCGCGTCGGGGTCCAGACCCGCGCTCCGGAAGCCCTCCCGGTAGTACGGTGCCCGCGACGCGCGGCGGAGCGTGGCCCGGAGCCCCGGTTCGCGCAGCGCGTGGAGGAGCGGCAGCGGCAGGGTGCGCAGGGCGGCGAGCGGGAATCGCGGCACGCGCCGGCCGACGCCGAAGAGGAGGCGGGAGACGGCGGTGACGTTCATGAAGCCGCCCGCGCGAAGTGCGCGAAGACCTTGTCGAGAGCCCGGAGCGCATCGTCCTGATCGGCCTCGGTCATGGACGGGAACAGGGGCAGTGTGACGAGCTGGCGCCCGGCGGACTCGGCGATGGGGCAGAGGCCGGGGCCGGAACCGAAGCGGCGCCGGTAGAAGGGATGGAGATGCACCAGCGGGTAGTGCAGCGTGGCGCCGATGTTCTCCGCGCGCAGCGCGGTGAGGACCGTGTCCCGGTCGGCGGCCAGCCGCTCGGGCCGGAGGAGAACGACGAAGAGGTGCCAGCCGTGCCGGCGGCCGGGCGGCAGGGCGGGCAGCTCGAGGAACGGCGAGCCGGCAAGCCGCTCGCGGTACCGCCGGGCCAGCCGGTCGCGCGCCGCCCAGAAGCGGTCGAGCTTGGCGAGCTGGCTGAGACCCAGGGCGCACTGGAAGTCCGTCAACCGGTAGTTGTTCCCCGGCAGGTCGATCTCGTACTGCCAGGGCCGCCCGGCATCCTGGTAGCGGATGCCGTGGTGCCGCATGACTCGGAGGCGCTCGGCCAGGTCGTCCCGGTCCGTGACGACCGCCCCACCCTCCCCCGAGGTGATGAGCTTGGCCGGGTGGAAGGAGAACGTCGTGAGATCCGCGAGCGTTCCCACCGGACGATCCCCGAGGGCGCCGCCGAGCGAGTGGGCGGCATCGGCGATGAGCAGCCAGCCATGCTCGCGAGCGAGCGTGCGGAGCGCATCCCAGTCGCACGGCAGACCCGCGAAGTCCACAGCGAGCACCGCGCGCGTCCGCGGCGTCGCCAGTCGCTTGACCGCCTCCGGATCGAGGTTGAGCGTGGCGCGATCGATGTCCGCGAACACCGGGCGCGCCCCTTGATAGACGACGGCGTTGGCCGTGGCGGCGAAGGTGAGCGGCGTCGTGATCACCTCGTCCTCGGGCCCGAGCCCGGCCGCCCAGCAGGCGGCGTGAAGCGCCGCGGTCCCGTTGGCGACGACGACGGCATGTCGTGTGCCCGCGACGGCCGCCAGCGCCTTCTCGAACCGTGCCACGCCGGGCCCCTGGGTGATCCAGTCTCCAGCGAGCGCTCGACTCACGGCGGCGATATCCTCCACGTCGATGGCCTGGCGCGCGTAGGGGAGGAGGGTCGGCCGGATCGGGGTGCCGCCGAAGAGCGCCAGCGTCGGGCCACTCAGCTTCGCCATGCGTCGTTCTCCGTCACCGCCGGTCCTCGACGTCCCGCCTCGTGCGGCGCCGGCCGGCGGCAGCTCTGCCGCCACTCCCGCCTCGTGCGCTCAGCCCGCCTTCGGCTGCGCCGCGCCAGCCTTCGAGCCTCGTCTGACCGGGTGCACGCGCCCCTCGTCACCGGGTGACCGTTCTCCACGCCCTGGCGAACCCCTCGGCCCAGGCGTCCACCACCTCCGGGGGCTGGGCGAACAGCGGACAGGACTGGGAGCCGACGATCAGCGACGCGTCGAGGGCGGCGACGGCGTGCGGATACGGGTCCGCCCGGGCGAAGAGCGGGTGCGCCGGCAGCGGCGCGGTCTGCCAGAGCACGGCCTCCACTCCCTGGACCCGCAGCGCGGCGAGCATACGATCCCGGAGCTCGCGGGGGGGCAGGCCGACCCCCGCTCGGTCCGGGTGCAGGCGGACGCGGTACTTGTGGAAGACGTGGGTACGGTCCGGCGGCACCGCCGGCGGCTCGACTCCCGGGAGCGCCGCGAGCCGCTCCGTGAGCCGCCGGGCGTTCAGCTGGCTCCTCTCGGTGGTCGCGGCGAGCCCCTGCAGCTGGGCGCGAGCCAGCGCGCACGTCACCTCCCCGGGCAGATACATCCAGCCGGCAGTGGTCGCCAGGCCCTCGATCTCGTCGTCGAGCGGGCGCTCCGGGTCCCACTTGGCTGGTGCCTCGAGCCCGTCGAAGCGGGCGCGCGCCGCGCGAGCCCAGAGGGCTTCGGAGTCGGTCACGAACAGCCCTCCCTCTCCCGCTGGAAGGTTCTTCGTCGAGTTGAGGCTGAACGCGGCCATGGCGCCCAGCGTTCCGACCGGGCGGTCGCGATGCCGGGCGCCGTGAGCCTGGGCCGCATCCTCGATGACCGTGAGGCCGCATCGCCGTGCCAGCCTCTCGACGGCGTCCATGTCGGCCGGCAGCCCGTGGAGATGCACCGGGATGATGGCGCGCGTCCGCGGTGTCACGCGGGCGGCGGCGGCGTCGCAGGCGATCGTGTAGGTGGTGGCATCGATGTCGGCGAAGACCGGCACGGCTCCGACGTGGAGCACGGCCTGGGCCGTGGCGATGAACGACAGGGCGGGGACGATCACCTCGTCCCCGGGACCCACGCCCGCGGCCGTCAGCGCGATGCCGAGAGCAGCCGTGCCGCTGTTCGTGGCGAGGCAGAACCGCGCGCCCACGACGGCGGCGAACTCCGACTCGAGGGCCCGCATCTCGGGCGCCCCGGCCCCCGAGAGCACACCCCGGTCGAGGACGCGCAGGACGGCATCGCGGTCGGCGGCCGTCAGGATGGGCCAGCGCTGGGGCTGCACCCCGCTACCCCCCTCGCCGCGCCCGCTTCAGGCCGTCTGCCGCGTGCCGCTCCACGTAGTCCATGAGGAGCTGGACCTGGTCCTGGAACGCACTGATTCGCACACCCAGGGGGTCCTTGAAGAAGCACGCCAAGTGCGTCATGGGCCCGACCTCTCCCGCACGCTCGGCGAACTCGGCCAGCCGGACGAGGTCGAGGACGAGAGGAGCCGCGAGGATCGAGTCGCATCCCTGCCAGATGAACTGCACGCTCATCCGGGTGTCGAGGAATCCGCGGAAGTGGATGAAGTCCCACGCGGTCTTCCAGTTCCCGAGGGAGGGCACGTACTCGATGGCGACGGAGGCGTGCGGCGCGTACCCGAGGCTCGGCGCGAGCACGCCGCCCTTGCTCCGCAGCTTCGACGCCTTGTGACGCGGGTTGGCCAGGACCTGGCCGTCGCCGCCGCCGAGGAGGTTCACGCCTTCCCAGGACAGGACCTCGAGGTTCCGATAGCGGAAGAGCGGGGCGAGGACCGTCTTCATCAGCGTTTCGCCCGTCTTGCCGTCCGAGCCGAAGAAGGACACCCGGCGCGTCTCGCCGAGCTCCTGCAGCGCGGGTGGGGTGACACCGAGGGACGGCGTGAAGTTGATATAGGGGCAGCCCCGGTCGAGGGCCGCGTAGGCATAGAGCATGCTGGGCGTGACCATCGCCCGCCGGTCCTGCTGCAGGACCCGGCGGAAGCTTCCGAGGCGGGCGTGCTCCGGGCCCAGGCTGATAGGAGGCTCGGTGGAGGCCACGTTGACCACGATGACGGTATCCAGGTGCTCGTCCTCCCGGAAGCGCTGGAGGTCATCCCCCAGCCGCGCCGCGGCGTGCTCGAGCGGTTCCCGGCGTGGGCCTCGCCCGCCCCCGCCGCGCGAGGGCCGGGCCGGACCGCCGCCCGCCGCAAAGCCCGGCTGGACCCTGCGCTCCACCGCGAGAAGATCGTCCTCGACGGCGGCCACGAGCCCCGCGTTCAGCGCCCGGTGGTCGCTCGCCAGCGCCCGGGCCTGGTGCAGGATGCCGGCCGAGTTGACCTCCCAGCCGGCGAACACCAGCCGGTGGAGGCCGGCGAGCGGGAGCGCCCGCACCTCCGGCAGCTCCGTGACGAGCCCCGTGGGTCCCGCGAGCCCGTGCGCGATGGCACGGGCGCCAGTGACCACGGTCGAGGCAAGCGACCCGGCAGCACCGATCAACCACACCCCCACCTTGCGCATACACTCCGTCCTTTCTGTCGAGACCGCTGCCTCAGACCGCCACCACCACGTCGCTCGGCCGCCACGCTCGGCGGGGCCGAGCGGCAGCGAGCTGGCCGAGCGCATCGAGGAGCGCATGCGTCCGACGCCTCTCGCGAGACGGCAAACCTGCCTGCAGACTGCCGGCGTCCCGGGAGGCCTCGAGCCTCTCAGCCACCGGGACTCGTTCGACCCCGGAGCACCGCCCGGCATGCCCCGCCCGTCGGACCGCACTCGCCCGCCCAGGTGTGGGCGGGAGTGCTCGCGTAGAGCCAGCGGGACCCGAAGCGCCCCACGACGCGAACGGATTCGCGTGGCAGCGTGGCGGCCACGCCCCGGCCGCGTCCCTGCTGGGTCACGAGGAACACCCGGTCGGGCCCACGCCACAGCGCGGCCAGGGCGGCGGCGTCGAGGAAATACTCCCGGGCTTCCGGCCGGCGGGAGGCGAACTCGAGGTCGCCACGCGCTCCGTTCACGACCCTGATCCGGCGCCCGGTGTAGAAGGGCAGGGCGGCGCTGTACTCGAGGCTCCCTTCGTGGACCACCAGGTCGCGCGGCGCGGCCATGCCGCTGATGACCTCGGCAACCGCCCGTGTCGAGTGGTGCGGCTCGATCAGGATGAGCAGCTCAACGATGAGAGCGGCGATCCCGGCGCCCACCCCGACCAGCGCGAGCAGCGCGCCGCGGCGCCAGCCCCGCATCCAGCAGACCCCGGCGATGACCCACCCGGCCAGCAGTGTCACGCCGAGCCCCTGGAGCAGGAGCCCGAATGGGCGCACGGACTCGAAGGGCAGGACGGCGCCCTGCTCGCGCAGGATGCGGTAGTACACGTTGAGGTGCGCGAGGCCGCCGAGGATCTGCTCCGGCGTCATCCGCGGTCCCAGCCAGATGGCCGCCGTTCCGACGGTCGCACACCCTGCGAGCCCGACCCCGAGCCACCGGCCCACATCGCGACCGGCCGTCCATCCGCCGGCCACGAGCACGGCGAACGCGGGCAGGGCGGGAAGCGCGTAGTACTCGAGCTTGGAGCCCGACAGCGCAAAGAACCCGACCACGACCGCCGCCCAGACCGCTGTCACCCGCCACGCGGGCACGAGAGCGGTCGGCGCCGGCCGGGCCAGCAGGAATACGCTCCACGGGAAGAACCACAGGAACGTGGCCACCAGGTATCCCGGAGTCGAGATCGCGACGTCGTCTTCCAGGAACTCGCGCAGGTTGAGGAACCGCAGGATCTGGTTGTCCACGAGGTAGAAGCGGAACAGGCTCGGGTCGCGCCACGCGACCAGCGCATGCCAGGGCACAGTGAGGGCGGCCACCAGGGTGAGGCCGCGAGTCAGGTTCAGGTCGCGCCACCGCAGCCCGGGATACCAGCGGAGGCTCACCCCGACGATGAGGGCCGGGAACAGCGCACCGATGAGCCCCTTGCTCAGCAGGGCGAGGGCCGACCCGGCGTAGAGGAGGAAGAAGCGGCGCCGGCCCCGGTCCGGACGCTCGGCGTCGACGATGAACCCGTAGACTGCCAGCGCCAGGGAGAACGCGAACACGAAGTCCGTCGACGCCTTCCGCAGGTAGAGCGCATATCCCGCGCTGGTCAGCAGCATCACGCCGGCCACCACCCCGCCGCGGGGTCCATAGAGCCGGCGCCCCAGCCGCCACGCGACGGCGCTCGTGCCCAGGGCGGCCAGCACCGACCAGCCGCGGAGGACCCACTCGGAAAAGCCAGTCACCAGAAACGCCAGCGCGGTCAGCCAGAAGTACAACGGCGGCTTTTCGAGGTATGGCAGCCCGTTGAACCGGGGAACGACCCAGTCGCCCGCGGCGACCATCTCACGCGCGACGTCGGCGTACAATCCCTCGTCCGGATCGAGGAGGGACATGCTCAGCCCGGGAACGGCGAACGCCAGCCCGACCGCCAGCAGGAGCATGCTCTCCGCGACGGAGGCGCGTGGGATCAAGACGCGCCAGGCCGTCCAGGGAGTCGTCGCCCGTCCAGACGTCTCGGGTGTCAACCTCGCTCACCCGGCCCACGACAACGGCAGCTACCGGAACAGCACGCGTAACAGAATGGACTTGATGCCCCGTTGTCTGACGAGCGCCATGATGACCGGCCGGTGCCAGTTGAACCGCGCCGTGGCCGTCACGACCGCCTGCACGGCGTCCGACGCCGCGGCCTCGACGAACTGGTCCAGCTCGCCATCCGACAGGTTCGCGACGACCCGGCGAAACCAGCTGGCCGCCCGCATCTCCGGCACGAGGCGCTGTCGCCACCGGGTCTCGTACCGGGACAGACGCGCCGCGCTCAGGTCGTCGTCGCGAAGCGCCTCCACGAGGGTCTCGGCCGCCACCGCGGACGAATACAGGCTGTAGAAGATCCCACCCCCGGTGACGGGCTTGGTGAGGCCGGCGGCGTCGCCGACGGCGACGACGCGCCCCCCGAAGCTCCGCCGCGCCCACCCGACGGGCACCAGGCGGCGAATCGGCTCTCCGGGAACGCCCTTGAGGCGAGCCGCGATGGACGGTTGGGCCAGCAATCGCCGGAGATGCGCGCGCGCGTCGCCGCGGAGCAGGACTCCCGCCTTCAGGTAGCTCCGCTCGCCACGCTGGATGGGGACGAGCCACCCGAACCCCCCCGGAGCCACCCGCTTGCCGAGGTAGATCTCCAGGGCCGTGGCCGGCTCGGCCTCCAGCTCGAGCTGGGCCGAGTGCAAGAGCGGGGCGGGCACCCCTGCATCCATCAGGCCGTGGAACCGGTAAGTCACGCCGCAGGCCAGGACCAGAACCCGCCCGCGCAGGGGCGACGCCGCAGCCGTCCGCACCTCGACATGCTCGGACCCGATCGTGACCGTGTCCACCCGGTGCCCGGTGATCACGGTGGCCCCCGCCGCCTGGGCGCTCACCGCCAACGCCTGGTCGAATGCTCCCCGGTCGATCGCCGCGAGCTCCTCGCCGGGATTCGTGAAATCAGCCGTGACTCCACCCGGTGAGATGACGAGGCACCTCAGCGGACGGTGCAACACGATCGAAGGCGGAATCTTGAAGTACTCGTCGACCTCGGCGGAGACCAGTCCCGTGCAGTGGGTGGGCACCCCGACGACAGGATGCTCTTCCACCACGGTGACCTCGAGGCCCTCCTGGGCGAGCCGCCATGCGGCGTAGAGACCAGCCGGCCCGGCCCCCACCACGATGACGTCGCGCAGGTCGGACATCATTGCCGGGACGGCGCGCGCTCAGGCGATCCGGACATCGACGCCGGCCTGCCGCATGTACGCACGCGCCTTGATCACGCTCTGGTCCGTGAAGTGGAAGAGGCTCGCCGCGGACACGGCCGACGCTCGCCCGAGGGTGATCGCATCCACCAGATCTCTCAGGCTTCCGGCACCGCCCGCCGCGATCACGGGGATCGGAACCGCGTCGGCGACGGCGCGAATGAGCGCCAGATCGTATCCCTGCATCGTGCCGTCCCTGTCGATGGAGTTCAGGAAGATCTCCCCGGCTCCCAGCTCGGCCACCCGTTCTGCCCAGACGACGGGGTCCAGCCCGGTGGGCCGCTGCCCCCGTTGCACGAAGACCTCGTACCGGCCGTCCGCCAGCCGCCGGCAGTCGATCGAGGCGACGATGCACTGGGCGCCGAACCGTTCCGCCCCGTCGCGGATGACCTCGGGCCGCCGCACCGCCTCCGTGTTGATCGCCACCTTGTCCGCCCCCGACCGCAGCAGATCGCGGATGTCCTCGAGGGTGCGCACACCCCCGCCCACCGTGAGGGGCATGAGACAGGCGTCGGCCGTGCGTTCCACGATGTGGTAGAGCGTCGTGCGGTTCTCAGTCGTCGCACTGATGTCGAGAAAGATGAGCTCGTCCGCCTCCTGCGCGTCGTACACGCGCGCGGCGGTGACGGGGTTCCCGACATCGCGGAGGGCGTCGAACCCGATGGTCTTCACGCACCGCCCGTTCAGGAGCAAGAGCGACGGGATGAGGCGGCTCTTGAGCATCGCGGTCCGGGTGCGCCCTCAGGACCTCCAGCGGATGAAGTTCCTCAGCAACCGCTGGCCATTGGTCTGGCTCTTCTCGGGATGGAACTGGGTGCCCAGGATGTTCCCTTTCAGCACGAGCGCCGTGAACGGGCCTCCGTAGTCGCATGTGCCCGCGACAGTGTCGTCTCCGTCGCACACCATGTGATAGCTGTGCACGAAGTAGAACGACGGCGCCCCCCCCAGTCCCGCGAACAGGGGCGAGTCCATGACGATCTCGATCTCGTTCCAGCCCACGTGCGGCACCTTGAGGCCCTTGCCCTCCACGCGGAGCCGCTCCACGATCCCCCCCAGCCAGCCCAGCCCCGCCCGGCTGCCGTTCTCCCGGCCTTCGCGCGCAAGCAACTGGAGGCCCAGGCAGATCCCGAGAAAGGGCTTGCCACGATCGAGCACCTCGGTCCGGAGAGCCTCCACCAGCCCGGACGCCTCGAGGTTTCGCATCCCCTGGGCGAAGGCGCCGACCCCGGGCAGCACGATCCGTTCCGCTCGCTGCAGATCCTCGCTGCGACTCGTGACACAGACCTCGGCGCCGGCGGCTTCAAGCGCATTGCGGACAGAGCGCAGGTTCCCCATGCCGTAGTCGACCACCGCCGTCACTTCGAGACGTCCCACCGCGCCTGGTCCCAGAGCGGTTCACCCTTGGTGACCTGCCGCGAGTCGTGGACATGGGGGGCGACGACGTGCTTCAGGGCGATCGCCATGAAGTCGTCCTCCGTGAGGTTCACGTACTCGAGGAAGACGTCGAGGCTTGCCGGCCGCTTCCCGTCGTGCTTCTCGATGAGCGCCGCCGCGTCCTCCGGCGTGATCCGTCCATTTCTCAAGTCGATGGCCGCGAGATGGTTCGTCCGGCCGTATCCGCGCTTGATGAACCGCAGGTAGTCCCGCACCCCCTGCATGGCGCACTCGATCTTCTCGTACCCGTACGCGGGGGGCACCCCCTCCACGTCGTTCTCCTGCCAGCCCAGCTCCCGCTTGATGACCTGGACTTGTGTCTTGACATCCCAGGGCATGTAACTCCCCAGGCAGATCGAGCGGCAGTTGATGGCGCGCAGGTCCGAAGGCCTCGGGTACGTGAACGGCTCCAGGTCCCGCTCCGTCACCGTGCCGTCGAGCATGCCCACCATGTCCTCAGCCGTGATGCCGAGGTTCACGAACCGGTTGAACCGCCGCTCATCCACCTCTTCCTCCTGCTGCTCGCCATAACCGTAGTAGCTGGTGTACTCGGCGCTCGGCTCGCCCCAGATCACCAGCGGGATCTTGAACTTCACCGCGATGTGCATGGGATACGAGAAGATCCCCGTGTGACAGTGCCAGCAGAAATCGCCCTTCCGCTTGAGACTTTCCAGCATCAGCTTCTGCACGACCTTCCAGTTGGGCCGGAACTTCAGATAGTCGACCCCCAGCTTCTTGAGGGTGCGGTCGTTGTTCTCCAGTGTTCGCGGCCGCATGAAGCCATGGTCGAACGTCACCACGAGCGGCTTGAGCTTGTGGTGGGTCACCAGGTGGTAGAGGGTGAAGGTGCTGTCCTTTCCGCCACTGAAGGGGACGATGCAGTCGTACGAGTGGCCGCCCCGGTACGCATCGAGGAGCTGGACGAACTCTCGCTCCTTGGCCGCCCAGTCGACCTTCGCCTTCTTGTCCTCGATCTGCCTGCAGACGTTGCAGACCCCCTCGCGGTCGAAGAGGATGGTCTCGTGCGTTTCCGGCAGGAGGCACCGCACGCACCTCCGCAAGTCGTTCAGAATCTTCCCGGGCGCCTTGCTCATCGTGCTTCGTTCCTCCGGTTCGGTCCCGTTTCCGTCTCGCACTCCGCTCTCTCTCGCTCGTTCATCGCCGCCAGGTACACGAGGTCCACGTATGCCCCCTCGGAGTAGTAGTGCCGCGGCCTCCGCGCCTCCTCGTGGAACCCGGCCTTCTCGAATGCGCGGATCGACCCCAGGTTGGTGCTGTAGCACCCCGCGGTGAGCTTGTGAAGGTTCAACCGCCGGAACGCGTAGTCGCTCACCAGGCGGATGGCCTCGGTGGCGTACCCGCGTCCCCACACGGACTTGTCGCCGATCAGAAGTCCGATGTCTCCGAGACGGTGAATCCAGTCGATGGGTCCCAGCTTGATATTTCCCACGTGCTGCTGCGTTCGCCTGTCCACGATGGCGAGAAAGATGCTGTCCCGACTCCCCTCCAGCGCCCTGACGTACTCGCGCAGCTTGTCCGCCGTGGTCGGGAAGAACCGGCTCTCCGTGTACCGCGTGACCTCCGGATCGTTCAGCCATCCGCCGTAGGTCTCGCCCGCGTCCGACTGCTGCACGGCCCGAAGGTAGACGCGCTCTCCGACCAGGAAGGCCATCGCCTCTCGGCTCACGGGTCCCCTCACGCTCGACGGAACACTGGTTGGACCGGTGCGCCCTCCAGCATGTCCCTGACCGCGTCGGCCGACACGGCGCGCGCGACGACCTGCAACGTCTCGCGACATGCCTCGAGGGTGTGGGATACATCGCCGTCGCTGTGGGCGAACGTCAGGTTGAACCCGGCGAGGAACAGCACTCCCCGCTTCACCATCTCCTGCTGGAACAGGCTCCGCAGCTCCAGCGAGTCCTCCCCCCGCGCGTCCTTGAACTGCACGACGGTCCGGGGGGGCAGCCCGAGGCACTGGGTGAAGCCGGACAGTCCCAGCTCGGCCGCAAGCCCGTTGTACCCATCCTGCAGGATCTTGCCTTGCCGCCACAGGTGCGGGATCACCGCCTGCGATCGCATCTTCTCGAGTGTCGCCAGGGTGGCGGCCAGCGCGAGGGCATCCCCGCCGAAGGTGAACGAGAAGAACACCTCCTCGAAGACCTCCATGAGATCGCGTCGACCGACGACGGCGGCGACCGGGTAACCGTTCCCCATCGCCTTCCCGAAACAGGCCAGATCGGGGGTCACGCCGAAATACGTCTGGGCGCCGCCCAGCGCGATCCGAAACCCGGTGACGATCTCATCGAAGATCAGCACCGCACCCGCCCGGTGGGTGAGCTCGCGGACACGGGCGAGAAACCCCGGTTTGGGATCGACCACTCCGATAGGCTCCATCACGACACACGCGATCCCGTCTCTCTCTTCTGCGAGGATCCGCTCGAGCGCCTCGGCGTCGTTGTAGGGGAACGTGAGCGTCAGACGGCGGACCGCCTCGGGAACTCCCTTGTTGCGGGTGGTGGTGCCGATGTACCAGTCCTGCCAGCCGTGATACCCGCAGCAGACCACCAGCTCCCGGCCGGTGTAGGCCCGTGCCGCCCTGACGGCCCCCGCGGTCGCGTCCGACCCGTTCTTGCCGAATCGCACCATCTCGGCACAGGGCACCAGCTCGGTCAGGAGCGCCGCGACCTCCACCTCGAGGGGATGAGGAAGGGAGAAGAGTGTCCCCTCCGCGATCTGACGGCCGACGCTGGCGCTGACATCCGGATCGTTGTGTCCGAGGATGATGGCCCCCAACGACGACACGTAGTCGACGTACTCGTTCCCGTCGACGTCCCAGACGTGGCTCCCGCTCCCGCGTTGCAGGAACGCCGGCGATACCCCCTGGACGAACTGCGAGGGCGCTTTGCTGAACGTCTGGCTGCAGCCGGGAATCAGCTGCCGGGCCCGTTCCAGGTAGGCCTGGGATCGTGCGAGGGACACCTTACCGGATCTGAGTGTCATCGTGACCTCGCGCGGGCGCGCCGGCGCGCGCCGCAGTGTTCGTGCATGGCCCGCAGGCGTCGCGCCGGTCCTTGTGACGGGCCAGCGAGGGCTCGCGCTCGAGCAAGTCGAGGACTTCCTCCATCCCGAACCTCTCGCATCCGATCAGGCGGTACACCCCCCGGACGAACTCGAGATCCTCGGGTTCGTCGACCGTCCACCGGTGCGAGGACAGATCCTCGGAGTGCTCGACGTTCGAGATCCGGAACGTCCCCGGAGTCCCCCAGATGTACGGCGTCACGTGCTCCCGCTCGGCCGGCTCCCGCGCGTGCGTCCACGCCTGCTCGAGCGCTCCGAACGAGAAGACCTCGGTGTCGAGGCCGTCCGGGTAGGTGGGGGGATGGACGTTGGACACGTAATCGGTCTGCCCCTCTCGGAACCGTGCGAGGACCAGGCCGCTCACGGCCGGATCGAGCAGCGGGCAGTCGGCGGTCAGACGCACCACGACGGCCGCCCTGGCGTCGCGAGCCGCTCGGTAGTACCGATCGAGCACGTCCGCTTCGCTCCCTGCGAACCAGCCGACTCCGTTGGCGCGCGCCACGTCGATCACCGCCTGATCTCGAGCGTGCACGCTGGTCGCCACCACCACCGCATCGACCCCCGGGATCCGGGTCGCCCGGGCGATCACGCGGGCCAGCAGTGGCAGACCGCCGACGTCGGCCAGGACCTTCGCGGGCAGACGCGTGGAGCCGATCCGCGCCTGCAGGATCGCCACCACCCGGCTCACACCTTGATCTCCACACCCAGCCGCGCCGAGTCCCTCGCGGCCACGAGGATCTCGACCGCGCGTCGGCCTTCCTCGCCAGGGACCCGCGGCGGCTCGCGCCGCGCCACGCACGCGAGGAAATGACGCATCTCCTCCACGAACGCCTCGTTGGGATCGCTTCCTTCCGCGAGCACGAGGCAGCGGCCGTCCTCTTGCCACCACCGGAGGGCCCCGCGGAACTCCAGGTGCAGAGTGCCGCGGGTTCCGATGACTCGGAGTTCGTGAACGTACGTCCGCTGCAGGCAGTCCGCGTGGAGGGTGGCGAGGGCACCGCTCTGGAGCCGCAACGTCAGGATCGCGGTGTCCTCGGCTTCGATCGCGAGGTCCCCGAGGCGGCCCGTCACGGCGTACACCGACTGGATCTCGCCGGCCAGCCAGCGGACATAGTCGATCTGGTGAGACGTCATGTCGAGCAGGACCCCGCCGCCCTGATCCGCCCGCGACGTGTACACCAGGCGGTAATCCCGCCCGGGACGCCAGTCGGGCAGGTACTGTCCGACCTGGCCCCGGACCGCCACGACGCGGCCGATCGCACCCTCTTCGATCACGCGCCTCATCTGCTGGAGCGGCGCGCTGTACCGGTAGTTGTAGCCAACCAGGAGTGTCCGGCCCCGGCGCCTGGCGGCGTCGAGGAGCTCCTCCACCCCGGTCAGCTCGCACGCCAGCGGCTTCTCGATGAAGACGTCGGCCCCCGCTTCCACGCACTCGAACGCGGTGGACACGTGCAGGCTCGGCGGTGTACAGACGAGCGCCGCGTCGGGCCGGCTGGTCAGGGCCTGGTCGATGGACCGATACGTCACCACACCGAACTCCTCGGCCGCCGCCCGCGCCCGCTCCGGGTCCGGATCACACACCGCGACCTCGCCGCTGTCGAGGGCCACGAGGTTGCCCGTGTGCCGGCGCCCGATCGATCCAAATCCGATCACCAGCGCGCGCATGCCGGCCGCGGGGGTGGCGCCGCTCATCCGCTCACCAGCTCCCACCTCAGGGGTGTGCCACAGGGGATGTCTCGCGCCGCCCGGCGTCCCAGCACCTCCTCGAGGTGCTTCGGGGCCAGGCCGTCGCCCGGCCGGATCGAGCGGACGTTCTCCCGCGTGAAGGGCTCGCCCGCCTTCGTGTCCGCGACGACGAAGAGGGAGCGTCGGAAGATCCGGTTCTCCTTCTCGTGGAGGGTTGGACCGTAGACCACGCTCCCCAGCGCCCGCTCCACGCGCCGCGCGCTCCGGACCAGCTCGGCCATCTCCGCCGGCTCCATGGAGAATCCCGCGTCCGGACCGGGCGTGCTCCGGGAGAGGACGAGGTGCTTCTCGATGAGTGAGGCGCCCAGGGACACTGCGGCGATCGCGACGTCGTGACCGAGGGTGTGGTCAGATAGCCCGAACGGGACGCCGAACGTCTCCCCCAGGTGCCCCATGGTGAGGAGGTTCATCTCCTCGGGCGGCGCAGGGTAGGCGCTGGTGCACTTCAGCAACGCCAGCTCGGAGACACCGACCGACCGCAGGACACGGACCGCCTCGTCGATCTCGGCCAGCGTGGCCATCCCCGTCGACATGATCACCGGCTTGCCCGTCTGTCCGATCCTCCGGACCAGCTCGAGATCCACCACCTCGAACGAGGCGATCTTGTACGCCGGCACCTCCAGCGACTCGAGGAATTCGACCGCGGACGCATCGAACGGCGTGGAGAAGAGGTCCAGGCCGAGGCCATCGGCGATCCGCTTCAGCTTCGGCTGCCACTCCCACGGCGTGTAGGCCTCCTCATACAGCCGGTACAGTGTCCGGCCGGCCCACATGCTGCTGGCGGGGATCTGGAAGGGAGGCGCATCACAGTCGATGGTCAGGGTGTCGGCGGTGTACGTCTGCAGCTTCACCGCGTCCACGCCCGCGGCCTTCGCCTCGTGAAGGATCCGGACCGCCGCGTCGAAGTCGTGATTGTGGTTGCCCGACATCTCAGCCACGATATAGGCAGGCCGGCCGCGGCCGATCAGGCGGTCCTTGATCTTGATGCACGGCCCAACGGATGCCATGACGCTCCCCTGGCTCAGCTTCCCCGCCGTTGGGCCACGCGTGCCGGCGGCCCGGCGCCGAGCGCCGCCAGGACGCGATCGGTGCCGCGGCCATCGACGACCGCTCGGCCGCGCGCGCTCATCTCGGCCCTCCTGGGACCGTTCCGGAGGAGCGCACCCAGCTGGGTCGCGATGGTCCCGACCTCGAGAGCTCGAAACCACCCCAGGTCGACTGCCACGCCGAGCCGCTCGAGCCCGGCCGCGATGCGGCGCTGGTTCTCTGCAACGGTGACGGCGGCGATCGGAACCCCCAGATACGCAAGCTCCCAGCAGGTGCTCCCGCCCGCGGTGATCGCGACGTCGGCGGTGGCCATCAGGGGACGCGGATCGACCACGTCGTGCAGGACCGTGAAGCCGCGCCGCCCGGCCCTCCGGCTCGCCTCGGCGGCCAGGCGCACGGTCTCCACGTGGCGGCTCACCGGGCCCATGAGAATCGTCGCCTCGAGGTTCGGGAGATCCACCAGGTCAAGCGCTCGCACCACCGTCAGCGTGACCTGCTCGGGGTCTGCCCCCCCCAGCGTCACCAGGATGCGGCGCCCGACGGACGCGACGTCTCTCGCCGGAGGTGGGTCGGCTCGAAACTCGCGGCGCAGCAAGGCGTGCCGCGGACCGAGCAGGCGGACGGTGTCGGGCGCGCAGCGGTACTCGAGCTGTTCCGCGAACACGTTCTGATTCAGGAGCACGTCGGCGTCGTAGGAGGGGTGGTGGGCGTAGTCGTCGATGACGAGCAGCCGCGCCGGCGTCGAGCGCCGGAGACCGCGCTGATACGCCGGGCCGAAGTCGTACCCATCGAGAACCACCCAGCCATGGCGCCCGCCTCGTACGGACTCCGCCGTCCGCGCGAGCCCTCCGTCTCGCAGGTCCGCCTCCGTCAGGCTCACGACGTCCGCCCCGCGCGCCCGGATCCGCTCCAGGAGCGTCGCGGAGCGGCAGGCCGTGATGATCGTGGCACAGCTCCCGCGCTCGACACACGCCTCCGCCAGCGCCAGGCTCCGCATGAGATGCCCCACGCCGATCCGCGAGTCGGCATCGACGCGGAAGGCGATGCCGTTCCGGGTCAGGCCCGCGGCCTCGGCCTCCGCGGCCACCCGCCGCGACTGTTCCAGCAGCCTGTCGCCCGTCATGAGCGCACCCCGGTCGCCCCCCTCAGGCGGCCCGGGCCCGGGAGGATGCCCTCCGCACGTAGTCGATGAACAGGGCCAGCACGCTCGAGACCAGCAACCCGGCCACCCCGGCGATCGCGACGTTGACCAGCGTCTTCGGGCGCGAGTGCTTCACGGCGGGCATCGCCTCGTCCAGCACCTGCACAACCGGGAGGTCCTTCGCCTCGGTGATCTTCACCTGCTCGTACTGCCCCGTGAGCAGCGTCACCACGGTCTCGAGCATCTTCACGTCCCGCGTCAAGCGGGCCAGCTGCAGTCCCAGCTGGGGCACCCGCGCGAACGGCAGCGACATGTCGGCCGACCGGCCGGGCCGCGCCTCGCCGTGCTCGATTCGCTGGAGCTGTCGCCGCTGCTCCTCGATCCGCCGGCGAAGCGTCATCACCTCCGGATTGCTCTCCGTGGCGAAGCTCCGGATCACCTGCAGCTGGACCTCCGCGGCCATGATCTCGCCCCGCAGGCGCGCGCCCGCCTCGATCGTTCCCCGGGCCTGATCGGGCAAGACGATGGCGCTGTTCTTCTCCTGGAAGCGGCGCAGCTGCTCCTCCCCGTCCGCGAGCTCCTTCTTGGAGCTGGCGAGCTGGTGCTCGATGAACGTCCGCTGGCGGCTGGCGTCGCCGCTTCCGAACTGCAGCAGCAGACGATCCAGCTCGGCCGCGTACTCGTTGGCGAGGCGCGCCGCCATCTGGGCATCGGTGTCCTCCACGGTGATGGCGAGCACACCCTCCCGCGTGGTCTCGATCCGCGTGGCGCCACGGAGGGCTTGCACCGCCAGGCTCGACTCCGGGACCCCGTAATGCCGCTGCAGCTCGAGACGGTCGACGAGCAGCCGAGCCAGCTTCCGGCTCTTCAGCACGCTGATCATCATGTCACGACCCGGCGTGAGCGACGGCAGCGACAGCCCGGTCACGGATTGAGCGAGGGTGGACACGGCAAGGTTCGAGAGCGCTCCGCCGCTCGTGCTCTCCCGCGGCCCCAGAAGGGTCGCCGTCGACTCGTAGACTTTCGGCGTTCTCAGCGAGACGACACCGGTGACAACGACCGCCAGCACGCACAGGCCCACGATCATCCAGCCGTACCGCCAGAGGACCGCCACGTAGCCGAGCAGGTCCAGCTCATCGTCGGCGTGGCCGGTCTTCACCGCGTCACCTCACCGTCAGGGCTCCGCATGCCTCCTCCGCTCAATACCCGACCAGCCACCAGTTCAGGAGCTTCTGGTACTCGAACACCACCCTGCGGACATCGTCCCGCCGGCGCCACCAGTCCTGCGGATCGAAGCTGTCATACGGCGTCCCGTACACGATCCCGCGGGCTTTCCCCTCCGAATGCGCGTCGAACATCAGCCGGATCCGCCGCGTGTGGAACTTCGAGCTCACCAGGATGATGGTCCGGAGGTTGCGCTGCTCGGCCAGCGTCAGCAGCTGGCGAACCCCGTCCTCGGTGTTCCGGCTCGCCCGCGGAAGGACCTCGACGCTCCCGCCGGGAACACCGAGCTGCACGGCGACGTGTCGCTCCATCTCCGACGGCGTCGAGATCTCGACGCCGAGGGCCCGCAGCCGCTCGAATCCCGGAGGCACGGTATCCCGATCGACCACCAGCACCCTCCCGTAGCCGTTGCGAAAGAGCTCGGCCGCCGCCAGCACTCGCGCCGGAAACCCGCCTGCGAACACGAAGATCGCGTCGGCCCGCTCGAGGCGATCCTCCACGCTGAGGTACGCTGCCAGCCGCACGGCAAGCGGCCGGGAGATCCCGCTCGCCCAGGCAGCGCCCACGAGCAGGAGCAGAGCCGCACCGATCCCCAGTACGGAGCGCCAGGACCGGTGGCGCCTGCCGACGCCGCTGCCCCTCCCTGCGCTAGTACCGCTCGCCCATCCGGCGTAGCTGGGCCACACAGCGCTCGTGGTTCCTCGTCGACACGCACTCCCTCAGCACGTCCAGGTCCATGAGGAAAGCCTCCCGGTTGAACCCGCTGCCTCGCACGACCAGCACCTTCGGGTGCTGTGCGGGCTCCAGGTCTTCCATGTCGGCCACCAGCGCCTCCCGGAGGCGCTCGCCGGGGCGCAACCCGTCGATGCGTACCTGAACATCCTTGCCGAGCTCGAGCCCGGCGATCGACACCAGGTTCCGCGCGATGTCCATCACCCGAACCGGCTCGCCCATGTCCAGGAAGAAGACCTCGCCGCCCTTGCCCAGCGCACCCGCCTGGAGCACCAGCTGCGCCGCCTCGGAGATGAGCATGAAGTACCGGTACGCGTCGGGATCCGTGATCGTGAGCGGCCGTCCCAGCGCGATCTGTCGCTGGAACGTGGGCAACACGCTCCCGGCGCTTCCCAGCACATTCCCGAACCGCACCGAGACGAAGCTCGTCGAGCCGACGTTGAACGACAGGAGCAGGCACTCGGCCAGCCGCTTGGTCAGGCCCATGATGCCCACGGGACGGACAGCCTTGTCGGTCGAGATCAGCACGAACTTCGCGACGCCGGTCTTCATCGCCGCTTCCGCGACGTTCGCCGTTCCGAAGACGTTGTTCGCCACGGCCGCCAGCGGCTGTTCCTCCATCAGGTGGACGTGCTTGTACGCCGCCGCGTGATACACGAGATGGGGCTCGTGCCGGGCCACGACTTCCTCCACGTGGGCCCGGTCGCACACGTCGCCCACGATCGGCACGATGTTGAGCGCCGGATATCGGTCGCGGATCTCCAGCGAGACGTCGTGGAGGTTGCTCTCGGCCCGGTCGAGGAGGACCAGGAGCTCTGGCTCGAAGACCGCAACCTGCCGCACGATCTCGCTGCCGATCGAGCCTGCCCCGCCCGTGACCAGCACTCGCTTCCCGCGCAGCTCGCGGCCCAGCAGGTCACGATCGAGGCTCACGCGGTCGCGGCCCAGCACGTCTTCCGGCGTCACCTCGTGCATCTGGTCGATCCGCGCGCGCCCGAGCAGCAGGTCTTGCAGCGGCGGCATGCTCTTGAACGGGAGCGCCGTTGCCCGGCACTTCTCGACGATGCGCCGCCGCTGGGCCGGCGTCGCGGACGGGATCGCGATCAGGATCTCCTCGGCGCCCTGGCGGCGCACGATCTCGGGGAGGGCGTCGATCGAGCCGAAGACCTGCACGCTGTGCAGACGACGGCCGATCTTCAGCGGGTCGTCGTCGGCGAACCCGACCACGCGGTACGCCAGCGCCGGGCTCCGCTCGACCTCCCGGATCACGGCTTCGCCGGCATTTCCCGCACCGACCACGATCACGGGGCGCGCACGGGGTCGACCGCGCCGGGCGTCGGCTTCACGCATCCACCGGATCGCCAGCCGGATTCCCCCCACGAGGACGAGGCACAGGGGCCAGTCGATGGCCACGACGGACAGCGGGACATCCCCGGCCACGGACAGGACCACCGCTCCCGCGAAGAGGACCGATCCAGCGCTGACGCCCTTGACGATGTCCAGGACGTCCCGCATCGCCACGTAGCGCCACATGCCCCCGTTGAGACGAAACCAGAAGAACACGGCCACGCGGATGGCGAGGAGGAGCGGAAGGGTCTCGAACACGAGACGCCATGGAACCCGGTCGACGGCGAGGTCGAACCGCAAGAGGAACGCCAGCACGTAGGCGGTGGCGGACAGGCCGATGTTGATGCCGGTCGTCAGGGTGCGGCGCAGCGGCCGCCGCCACCGGATCGTCGGGCGCGGAGTGTCGGATCCCGAGCGGCTCATCGCGGTCGGCGCGAGAAGAAGGCTCGCACCGTCCTTGCAACGCACCGGACGTCGGCGTCACGGATCTCGGCGTTCATCGGTAAGGAGATCACCTCCCGGCAGATACGTGCCGTCTCCGGCAGGTCATGCGCTCCGAGGCCCAACCCGGGGTGCTCCCAGACCGGCTTGCGCCAGTGGATCAGGGTCTCGATCCCCTGATCCTTCAGGTGGGCGGCGAGCTCGTCACGACGAGGGGTCCGCACCACGTAGTTCTGGTAGATGTCAGCATACTCCGCACCGTCGAAATGCGGCAGTTGCAGGCCCGGCAGGCCCGAGAGCCCCTCGCGGTACATCTCGGCGACGTGCCGTCGCCGTTCGAGCCAGGTCGACAGGTGGCGAAGCTTCACGTCGAGAATCGCGGCCTGCATGTTGTCGAGCAGGCACGTGAACCCATGGTAGTGGTACTCGCCGGTCTCCCGATCCTCCCCGTTGTACCGAAGCAGGCGCACCGTGCGGGCCACCTCCGGGTCGTTGGTGGTGATGGCGCCCGCATCGCCCGCTGCGCCCAGCACCTTGAACGGGTAGAAGCTGAAGCAGCCCGCCAGGCCGAAGGAACCCGCCCGGGTGCCCTTGAAGGTCGCGCCGATGGCCTGGGCCGCGTCTTCGATCACCACCAGGCCGTGCTGCTCCGCGACGGCCATCAGCCGGGCCATGTCACAGACGCGGCCGTTCAGGTGCACCGGGATCACCGCCTTGGTTCGCTTCGTGATGGCCCGCTCGAGACCGTCCATGTCCATGTTGTAGTCGGGCCCCACGTCGATCAGCACCGGCGTTGCCCCCACCAGCACGATCGCCGAGATCGTCGCCACGAACGTGTGCGCCACCGTCACGACCTCGTCGCCGGGTCCGACGCCCGCCGCGAGGAGCGACAGGTGCAACGCGTGGAAACCACTGTTCAGGCCCACCGCGTAGCGCGTCCCCACGAACGCCGCGAGCTGCTCCTCGAAGTCACGCAACTGGCTGCGGAGCACCAGGTCCCCTTTGGCCAGGACGCTCCCCATCGCCGCGTCGACCTCCTTCTTCAGCCTGCGGTAGTGCCGATCGGGCTCAACGAAGCGCACTCGGTACGCCATGATCCTCCCTTGGGGTCGCGTGACGCTCCCGGGGGGCGCGCGCGACGGCGTAGATCACCTCGTACCCGTCACCGGCGGCATTCCCAGGCAGTGGAACGGGCTCGTGCACCGCGGCCATCCCTTCGGTGACCTCCGCCG
Source organism: Candidatus Rokuibacteriota bacterium (assembly GCA_016188005.1). Lineage (NCBI taxonomy): Bacteria > Candidatus Rokuibacteriota > Candidatus Rokuibacteriota bacterium. The sequence goes on from JACPIQ010000007.1 coordinate 51,905, forward strand.
GGAACGGCTTGAGCTTCCCGTAGACCAGGCGCTTCAGCACCGCCTTGCCCTTCATGGTCTTCGGGATCAGGTGGAGGGCGACGGCACCACGGCGGAGCAGCACAATGAGCCCAGCGCGACGCGAGGACTCCCGCACGGGAAACGCGCTGAGCATCTCAACGTCGAACCCGTGCCTGCCGAGCACGTCACGCAGCTCGGCCGCCGAGTAGTACCGGACGCTGAACGGGCTCGGGTTGAAGTCCGGTCGCTCCGGGTTGGCCTCGCAGATCAACAGCACTCCTCCGCGTCGAAGCAACCTGCGGCACTCGCCGAGGAACCGATCGAACGCCCGCAGGTAGTAGACGGCCTCGAACAGGATCACCACATCGAAGGACTGATCGCTGAAGGGCAAGTCGTGGGCGTCCAATCGGAGGACGGGGAGGCGCCCGGCGTAGTGCTGCCGCGCCAACCGTGCCAGGCTTTCCGTGTAGTCACCCCCGACGACGCGGCGGGCCTTCCGTGCGAGATAGCCGAGGCCGGGGCCCGGACCACACGCCACCTCCAGCACGTCCCTCCCTTCGCAGTAGCCCGCGGCGAAGGCATACCGGGCGTAGAGCATGTCCAGATTCCGCTGCGTCGCGCCCCCGCCAGGGGTCTCCGTCACGGTCGAGTAGTCAGCGCTCACCGGCGCCTCTCAGTGCCGCCCACGCGCAACCGCGACGCCATCCCGGGACTTCCCGCCCCCGGTCAGCCGTCGCACCTCGGTGACGATCTGGCCCGCCCTCGGGTAGTAGGCGTCTTCCAGCGCGCGACTCGTCGGCGCGGGCGCGTCAGGCAGGCCAACTCGGCCGATGGGCGCCCTGAGGGCTTCGAAGGCGCCTCCGGCCACCCGTGCCGCCACCTCCGCGCCGACGCCGCAGCTCAGCCAGGCCGCGTCGGCCACGACGAGCCGCCCCGTCTTCTTCACGGACGCGAAGATCGTCGCCTCGTCCAGCGGCCTGACCGACCGCAGGTCGATGACCTCGGCGTCGATTCCGACCTCCTCGAGCGCGCTGGCCGCCTTCATGGCCTCCACCACCATGTACGACGTGGCGACCACCGTCACGTCACGGCCCCGGCGCCGCACCGCGGCCTGCCCGATCGGCACGGAGTACGGGTCTTCCGGGACCTCGCCCATCTCGCCGTACAGCCACCGGTCGTCGATGTAGACCACCGGATTGCCGTCATGCACCGCGGCGATCAACAGGCCCTTCGCGTCGTAGGGCGTGGCGGGCATGACGACCTTGAGCCCCGGCACGTGCGCGAACCACGCGTGCAGCGCCTGGGAGTGCTGGGCTCCCTGCTCGCCGCCACGGTTGATCACGGGCCGGATCACGACCGGCACGTTGACTCGTCCGTTGAACATGTAGTGCCAGTTCGCCGCTTCGTTCACGATCTGATCCACCGCCAGCAGCATGAAGTCCATCCGGGGGTGCACCACGATCGGGCGCATTCCAGCCAGCGCGGCTCCGATCGCCGCTCCCGTCGTCGCGTTCTCGGATACCGGCGAGTCGATGATCCGCTCTCGTCCGAACTCCGTGTCGATGTCTTGCATGCTCGTGCCGACGTACCAGGGGCTCCAGAGCCCCTGCCCGATCACGAACACGCGCGAATCCTGCGCCAGGAGTTGCGCGAACGCCTCCCGGATCGCCTGCGCGTAGCTGATCGACCGTGCCGTCACCCCTGCCTCTCCGAGGCGGACCGATAGACGTGCTCCGTGAGGCTCTCGACCTCCGGGGGCGCGGACTCCCGGGCGAAGGTCACGGCCTTGTGCACTTCCGCGTCCACGTCGCGGCGGACCCCGTCCAGGTCCTCCCGCGTCATGCCACATGCCAGCAGGTGCTCCGCCAGCCGGGTGACCGGGTCCTTCCCCCGCCATTCGCAGAGCTCATCCTTCCGCCGCACGCCGACGTCGAAGTCCAGCGCGGGGCCGACATGGCCCCGCCAGCGATAGGTTCGGCACTCGAGCAGCGTGGGCCCTGCGCCGCTCCGCGCGTCCCGGACCGCCTCGGTCGCCGCCGAGAGCACCGCGAGGACGTCATTCCCGTCGAGCACGCGTCCAGGCATCCCGTGGGCCTCGGCACTCGCGACGATGTTGTCCCGGGCGCGCCGTTCCAGCAGGTGCATGTGACTCGCGTAGGAGTTGTTCTCACATGCGAATATCACCGGGAGCTTGCGGTGAGCCGCAAGATTCATCGACTCGTGGAACACTCCTTCCTCCGCTGCCCCGTCCCCGAAGAACGCCACCGTCACCCGGCCATCGCCACGGAGCGCCGACGCGAGGGCCGCTCCCACCGCGATCGGGATCGTGCCGGCGACCAGCGGGGCGGTGCCCAGGACCCCGACCTCTGGAGCGACGAGATGCATCGAACCGCCGCGACCGCCGGAGCACCCCGTCTTCTTCCCATACAGCTCCGCCATCAGGGCGTTGAGGTCCCCGCCCTTCGCCAGGTAGTGGCCGTGCGAGCGATGCCCCCCGAAGACGTAGTCGTCGGCGCGCAGCGCGGCGCACACGCCCGCGGCGACCGCCTCCTGACCCGTGTAGAGGTGCGTCGGGCACCCGATCTCCTTCGCCTCCAGCAGGTCCGCGATCGTCTCCTCGACGCCCCGCATCCGGACCATGGTCACGTACAGGGCCCGCAGCAGGACGACGCGATCCTCCGTTCGGAGCATGTCCCGATCCCTCTCTCCGCTCCGGCTAGCTGGCGAAGCGGTCAATGAGATGGGTCCTGAGCGTCGTGAGCATGATCGCAAGGTCGACGGCAAGGGACCGCTTCCTCACGTACTCGAGCTGCAACCGGAGCTTCTCGGGTCTGATCTTCTCCATGTACGCGCGCTCCGGGTCGGGGCTGCCCGCGAGGATCTGGCCCTCGTCGCGAATCCACACGGTGGCCCAGTCGGTGATTCCCGGCGGGACCGACAGGATCGCCTTCTCCTCTTCCGTGAACATGTCCACGTAGTGCTGCACCTCCGGTCGGGGCCCGACGATGCTCATATCCCCCTTCAGCACGTTGATGAACTGCGCCAGCTCGTCCAGGTTGTACTTCCGGACGATCCGCCCCATGCGCGTGATGCGCGGATCGTCCGCCGGGGTCGAGGGACCGCCCATCCGGTCCGCACCCACGACCATGCTGCGGTACTTGTAGATGCGGAACGGCTTGCCGTGCCGGCCCACGCGCCAGCCGCGAAAGAACACCGGGCCGGGCGAATCCAGCTTGATCGCCACCGCCACGACGGCGAACAGGGGCAGGAGGAGCAGGAGGACGACGGCCGAGATCGCGATATCCACGATGCGCTTGACGACCATTCCCCTCATGCTCCTTCCCGTCCGCACGGGCTCCGCGGCCCCGCCTCAGGCCCGGAGCAGCGACACCGCCGCGCGGGCGAGGATCGCTGCATCGTAGGCGAGCGACTGCCGCCTGACGTACTCCAGATCCAGCCGCAGCTTCTGCGGAAGGATGGTCTCGGTATAGAACCGCTCCCGGTCGCCGACGACCTCTTCGAGGAGGCGTTCCTCGTGCCGATAGGCGATGAACGACAGGCTCGCCAGCCCGGGGCGCACGTCAAGCACCCGTCGTTCATCCTCGCTATAGCGCGCGACGTATCGGGGATCCTCCGGTCGGGGCCCCACGATGCTCATCGTACCCGTCAGCACGTTGATGAGCTGAGGCATCTCGTCGAGCTTCAGATCACGGAGCGTCCGGCCGATGCGGGTGACGCGAGAGTCATCGCGCGCGGTGATCGCGGGCCCACGGCGCTCCGCGTCGGCCACCATGGTGCGGAACTTGTAGACGACGAACTCCTGTCCCCTCAAGCCGACCCGACGCCCGCGGTAGAGAACCGGCCCCGGGGAGTCCAGCTTGATCAGGAGGGCGATCACGGCCCACACCGGCCAGAGGGCGACGAGGGCGACCGCGCTCACCACCACGTCGACGAGCCGCTTCACCATGTGGCGCTAGCGCCGGAACCGCCTCGAGAGGTCAGCGACGGCCTCGATGACAGACAGCACATCGTCCTGCGTCATCCCCGGGTAGATCGGCAACGAGATACAGCGCTCGTAGAACCATTCGGCGTTCGGGAAGTCCCCCGGCGCGTACCCGAAGGCCTTCCGGTAATAGGGCTGAAGGTGCAGCGGGATGAAATGCACGCTCGCCCCGATGTTCCGCGCTCTCAGCTGCCTGACGAATTGGCCGCGGTCGATGGTCAGCATTTCGGGCCGGATCAGGATCACGTAGAGGTGCCACGCATTCTGACGGCCGGCCGCCTCGCGGGGGGGGATGATCGCCTCCATCCGGGAAAACGCCGCGGTGTAGGCCGAGGCGCAGCGACACCGCGCGGCGTGGAAGGCGTCACACTTCTTCAGCTGTTCGATCCCGATCGCGGCCAGCAAGTCCATCATGTTGCACTTGTATCCCGGCTCGTGGACCTCGTATTGCCAGCTCTCGTCCGCGTCGTGCCGCGTCCACGCATCCCTGCTGAGACCGTGCAGGCGCAAGGCGCGGATGCGCTCGGCGTACTCCTCCTTCGCCGTGGTCACCATGCCGCCTTCCCCGGTGGTGATGGTCTTCGTCGCGTAGAAGCTGAAGGCGGTGAGGTCCCCGAGCGTTCCGACCATCCGGCCGCCCACGCGGGCGGGCAGCGCATGGGCCGCATCGTCAACGAGGACGAGGCGCGACGCGGCGGCCACTGCGCCGAGGCGCTCCACGTCGCAGGGCTGGCCGGCGTAGTGGACCGGGAGAATCGCCTTCGTTCGCGGCGTCAGCGACGCTTCGACTCGGGCCGGATCCATGAGCGCATCCTCGGGGCGCACGTCCACGAAGACCGGGCGCGCGCCGCAGTGCACGATCACCTCGGCCGTCGCCGTGAACGTGAACGGCGTCGTGATCACCTCGTCCCCGGCGCTCACGCCGGCCGTGACGAGGGCGAGCTGCAGCGCGGCCGTGCCCGAACTGACCGCGATCGCATGCCGAGCCCCCACGTATCGCGCGAAGTCGCGCTCGAACTCCTCCGCCCGCGGCCCGGTCGTCAGCCAGCGCGAGCGGAGAGTCTCCACCGCCGCCCGGATCTCCTCCTCCTCGATCTGCGGGCGATTGAACGGAATGAATCGGCCCGTCACGGTTCCGGCGCGGCCTTTGTCAGGAGGGCGAGATAGTGGCTGCGTAACCACGGGATGCGCTCGAGAAGGCCGCAGAGCCCCCTCGACCAGGGCGCCAGGGCTCGCGCCACGGGCGCCCCCAGGGTGACCCGACGGAAGGTCGCCTCGAACGACGGGAACAGCGCCCGGATCTCGGCCGGTCCGGTGCCGCGGACATCCGGATTCGCGGGGTTGTTGTAGTAGAGGTCGTACCACAGGATGTGACCGCCGGAGCGGAGCACCCGCGCCATCGCCGCGCTCGCGCGCCGCCGCATCCCGTCGTCCAGCATCGAGCTGAACGCGAGCACCTGCACCACCAGGTCGAACTGCTCGCTCTCGAACGGCAGCTCGGCGGCGTCACCGCAGCGAACGTCCACGTTCGGGTGCATGCGGCGCGCCTCCTCGATCGCGTCAGGCCGGATGTCGATGCCCTTCAAGCGCTCTGGAAGACACCCATAGGTCATGAAGCGCCGGAGGACCTCCCCGGACCCGCATCCCACCTCGAGCACGTCCAGCCGCGCCAAGTCGGTGAGCCCATGGTCACGAAGCAGGCGCAGCATATCACGCTCGAGCTGTTGCATCCAAAGCAGATGGCCGGGCGAGAAGTACGAGTAGCGCCCTGGAGGAACGTCCCGCTCGCGCCGCGCGTACGCGATCCTGATCCGCTCGACCTCGCTCATCGGGCGCTCCCCGGCGGCACCTCTGGTCGCGATGCGCCCACCAGCATGATGTCCCCGACGTCCACGTAGAGGCGCGCCTTCCCGATGCGCGAGTCCCGGAGGCGCTCGTAGAGAACGCGGCACAGGCCGAGCTGGGTCATGCTGTGCCCGATGAACATCAGGTGCCGAAGGGTCACGTATCGCCCGGAGGTCTCGACCGTCCGGACCTCGAACCCGGCCGATTCCAACATGCGCCGCATCGACCGCCGGGAGAAGAAGTGCAGGTGGAACGGCGGCGATATCAGCCGCCACTTCCGGCCGAGCACCCGGGCCATCCCGCTGTCGAAGTCGCCCGTCGTGATGTAGACCCGGCCGCCCGGACGCAGGACCCGGAACGCCGAGCGCACGTACGCGTCCGGGTTCGGCACATGCTCCAGCACATCCCACATGGTGACCACGTCGAAGGAGCCGTCGGGGTACGAGAGATCCGGAAGCTCGCCGACATCGACCGGAATCCCCAGCCGCGCCCGAATGGACTCCGCCGCGAAGCGCGAGATCTCGATTCCCCTGACGTCCCACTCCTTCGCGGAGATCTCGAGAAAGAGCCCGTCAGCACAGCCGACGTCCACCAAGCGGCCGCCGGCCGGCGGCATGCCAATCGCGCGGACCCAGAGTTCGAAGTTCTTGCGCCGCACGTCCTGATCCTGGAAGTAGGCGATCTCGAAGAACTCCTCGTTGTAGAGGGCCGCCAGCTCCTCCCGCCCGGGAAAGGGAGATACCCAGCCATGGCCACAGTCGAGGCAGCGGGCGATGGCGTAGCCGTTCTTCCGGAAGGCAACCCGCGACAGCGAGCTGCCACAGGCCACACAGCCGTTCCGGGTCTCCGGGATTCTCTCGCACCGGGCCCGTGCCGCCGGCTCCCTCATCGTCCCGCCGCACCAACACCGGCAGCCGCCCGATCGTGCGTTGCCTCCCGGAGGAGCCCTGTCGTCAGACCGACTGGCAGGGCAAGAAAGAATTCGTTCTGGCTGCCCGCGGAGACGAACAGGTCCATCGACGCGCCATAGGCGAACAGAGCCCCGGCAAGAAGCAACCACGTCCGCTGTCGTGGCGCCAGCCTCAGGTCGGCAAGCCGGAGCGCTCTCCCGACCCCCATCGCCCACAGGGACAGGTAGAAGGCGAGGCCGACCAGCCCGGTCTCCACCGCGTAGCGAAGCAGCTCCGAGTGCGGGGTGGTCGTCGGCCCGAGGGGCGACCCCTCCCGGCTGATCACCGTCTGGAACTGCTTGACACCGACACCGAGGAGCGGGCTGTCGCCGAACTTCCGCACGGAGAAGTCCAGAAGAAACAAGCGGCCCCCGGCATGCGCGCTCTTCACCGACTTCCAGCTGTGCTCGAGATCCGTCAACCCCTGGAGGAGCTCGTTGATCGAGCCGATGTGCTCGGCCACCACCGCCGGCGCGTGTCGCTCGAGAAACGGCATCGCGTGAGTGACGAATACGGGCACCGCGAGGACCATCGCGGCGACCCCCAATGCGACGATCAGCAGAAGAGTCGCCACACGCCGCATGACGACCGCCAGACCGACGGACACCGTCGGCGTGATCCGCGACAGGTACAGGGCGAACACGCCGGCCGCCGCGACGCCGACCCAGCCCTTCCGCTCCAGTGAGAGGAGGGTCAGGCACGTAAACAGGACGGCCGCCAGTCCGAGGCCCAGCCTCCGCGCCCCGGACCGGTCGAGAAACCCGAGTGGGAACAAGATCGAGGCGAGGAGGCCGAAGGCCCACTTGGGCTCGCCGGCGTCCTTGTAGCCGGCGAACTTGCCGCGCGCGACGTGGTAGAGCACGACGCCGACGACGATCACCACCAGGCCGGCGACGAGCACGCGGATGAACCGTTCTCGCGCTCGTTCGTCGGCGCCGACGCCCACGAGGGTCGCAGTGAACAGCAAGAACTCGGCCTTCTGGCCAAACCCGGCGACGGCCGCCTTCGAGCTGGCAAGCAGCAGGCCGTTGAGAAAGAGATAGACGGCGAAGAGGCCAGAGAGAATGAACCACCAGTCACGATGGAGACCCTGCACGGCCGACGCCCGCCACAGCCCCCCGAGCAGCGTCAGCGCGATCAGAGCGGCAAGCATCGGATCGAACGGCCGCAGCGTCAACCCGAGGACCTTGGTCTTGAGCGGGAGAAAGAGCGTCAGGACGGCACACGCCAGTCCCGGCGCCAGCAGGGCGGTCGCCCACTCCGCTCTCCCCTTCACGTGCCCTGCTGCTCGCGCCACAGGCCAGTCGCCAGCCCCACGGGGAGGGTGAGGAACAGCTCGTTCTGAGCGCCCGCCGCGACGAAGAAGTTCATGAACAGGCCGTAGCCGAGCATCGCCCCGACGACCATCACCCAGGTCCTGTGCCGTGCATCGGCCATCATCCGTGCAGCCGTCGCGACTCGCCTGGCCCCGAGCAGCCACAGCAGCAGGTAGAGGGACAGGCCCACGCCACCTGCCTCGACCGCGTACTGGGCGTACTCGTTGTGGGCGGTCGTCGCAAACGCGAGCGTCGGCGCGTCGCGCGCGATCGCCGGCTGGAACTGGTCCACGCCGATGCCGAACAGGGGGGACTCCCTGAGCTTCTGGAGCGAGAAGGCGACGAGGAACAGTCGCTGCCGTGCGTTCGGCGCCTCCACGTACTTGTAGCTCTCAGAGATGTCGGACAAGCCGACGACGAAGTCGCCCAGGGCCCGGACCCGGTCCACCGAGTCGGGGGCGCGCTCCTCCAGCAGCGGAGTGACGCTCGCGACCAGAAGTGGGATCGTCACGAGGAGTCCGGCGGTCAGCGCGATCAGCCCCCCGTAGAGAGCCACCGCCCGCACCGCCCGCCGTCCGATCGTTCTCCGGACGGCGTAACGGTGGGTGCGCAGGTAGAGGGCGGCGAGGACGGCCAGGACGAACGCCCCCCAGCCCTTCCGCTCGAGCGACAGCAGCATCAGCCCGACCGATGCCAGCAGCATCACCTTCAAGACGTGGCGCCCGCGCGACCGCGACCGGTCGAGATACGCCAGGGGAAACAAGATGGACGCCAGGAGCGCGAACGCCCACTTGGGCTCCCCCAGCCGCTTGTAGTCGACCCACTGGCCGGCCGCGACGTGCCAGAGCACCGTTCCGGCGACGACAGCCCCGAGTCCGAGGAGGAGCAGCCGGAGGAACGTGTCTCTCGCCCGCTCGTCGCCACCGACGGCCGCGATCGTCACCGCCAGGAAGAGGAACTCGACCTTCTGCATGAGCACCTTCACGGCGTCCTTGACACCTGCCAGCAGGAGGCCGTTGAGGGTGAGGTAGACGGCAAACAGGACGAAGAGGATGAACCACGCGTCCCGGGGGATCGCGCGGATCGCGGGGCCCCGGAGCAGACCCGCCGAGAGGAACATCGCCACGAAGAGGACGACCAGGGGGTCGAACGGACGGAGGGTGAGCCCCCCGACGACGGTCTTGAGCGGCAGGAAGAGGCTCACGACGAGCGCCGCCGCGCCGAAGGCGAGCAGCGCCGAGCGACGGACCGGGATGACGAGCCCCAGACCCCACAGGGTCGGCGCAGATCGGCTGACGCTCAGCGTCGATGCCACTCAGGTCACCCGCCGGCGATCGCGCGCCCGGCGCGCCAGGAGCCCGGCCTCGTACGCCACGAACCGGAAGATCCCGCGTGCGATCTGGGCCGCCATCGTGCGGGCCGTGTACCGGATCGGGATTCGATTGTTCCGGAGGATCCCGTAGAGTTGCCGCTTGTGGTACGCGATGGACGTGAGGCTCGTTCCACCGGAGACGCCGCCGAGGCGGAAGTAGGCGATCGTCCGGGGGAGCTGATGCGCCTTCTCGCCCCCCAGCAACGCCCGGAGGATGAAGTCCCGGTCGGCCCCGATCCTGAACCGCGGGTCGTACAGGCCATGTCTCCTGTGCACGTCGGCACGGACGAACCACGTCGGGTGGCCGATCATGTCGAGCTTGGGTGGCAGGATCTCCTCCGCCGTCGTCTTCTTCGTGAAGACAACCCGCCCGTCGAGGGCCGACACCATGTCCAGATAGCCATAGAAGATGCCGGTCTCCGGTCGCGCCCGCGCCGCCTGCACCACCGCGTCCACGGCGTCGGGGCAGTAGTAGTCGTCGCCATGAACCACGCCGATCAGGTCGCCCGTCGCGATCCGGATGCCCTTGTTGATCGCGTCGTAGATTCCCCCATCCGGCTCGCTCACCCACCGGGCGATCCGATCCTCATACCGCTTGATGATTTCCACGGTCCCGTCCGTGGACCCGCCGTCGATCACGATGTACTCGATGCGCGGGTAGGTCTGGCTGATCACCGAGCGGAGCGTCTCTTCGATGTAGGGGGCCCCGTTCCGGACGACCGTCACGACACTGACCAGCGGGTTGGCCTGGCTCACGCCGCCCTCTTGCGATGCGTCGCCATCAGCCAGGAGACCCGCAGCTCGTCGAGCGGGTAGTGGCGGAAGGCCGGGTGCAGGCGCTCGAGCGCGAAGTCCGGGGGAAGGGGGGCCAGGGTGTGCCGTGCCACCAGCCGCTCGAACCCGTGGTCGGCGAACAGCGCCTCCCAGTCGCGGCTGCGCAGCCGGTTGGTGTAGGAGCCGCGGTGGCTCGTCATCAGTTCCCAGACGGGCCGCGAGTACCGGAGGAAGCGGAGCCAGTCCTGCCCGGGCTGCATGCTGTAGTGGTCACGGAGGTCGATGATGCTGCAGACCACTCCGCCGGGCTTGAGGACCCGCCGGATCTCGCCGACGAGGGCTGCCGGCTCCCGCACGTGTTCGAGTGCGCTCCGCGACCACACCACGTCGACCGTCTCGCTGTCGACCGGCATCCGGGTGCCGTCGAAGCGGCGGACTTGCAAGGACGTCTCCGGGATCCGGCGCGCGTCCCCGAACCGCCGGAGGTCGAGGCGGGGCCGGAGCCAGCCGTGCGTGTCGTCCTGCGCGATCAGGCGGAGCAGCGCCTCGTAGGTGCTGGGGACGCGAACCTCCTCACCCAGGTACGGCAGCACGTCGAGACCGACCACGCGGCGAGCCCCCAGGAGCAGCGCCAGGTAGAGGAGGTCTGGCGTCTGGCCCGGCCCCAGCTCGATCACGACCCTGTCCGTCAGCCCCACCGACGCCTCCTCGAGGAGGCTCAGCAGGTCCCGCAGCACCGTGAGTGCGCGCTCCGGGTCGTGCTCGATCCCGGTGGTGTGATAGCGCCGCGCCAGGACCCGGCCCAGCGGAGAGCGCATCATCAGGTTCTGCACGACGTGTCGCACCGGGTTGTCGAGAAGGCGGGAGTCCAGGAGGGTGCCAAGGCTCACGGGGTCAGCGACTCGACGTGGGCCGTCACGATGTAGCAGATCCCCGAGTGGTCGATGCGGTGGATGTCGAGACGCCGAAAACCCGCGGCCAGGCTCGCCTCCATGATCGCCGCCTCATCGTAGCCGTAGACGGCGCACCGGCCGAGGAGGCGATACCGCAGGCGCCGGGCCGGCTCGCGAAACCAGTGCCTCCCGGGGAATGACAGGACAGCGCACCGGCCGACGAGCGGCCGGAGACGGGCCAGGAAGCGCGGCGCGTCCGCAACGTAGTCCATCACGCCCATGACCACGCCGTAGTCGAATACCGCCCCGGCCACCCCGGGCGGGCACCCGTCCGGGAACTCCGCGTCCACGAACTCGCACACGTCGTCGACCCCGAGCGTCCTGGCGCGCGCGCGCGCGTGCGCGACCATCCCCGGCGCGATGTCGAGTCCGACCACGCGGCCCGCACCCCGGCGCGCCGCCTCCAGGGAGTAGGTCCCGGTGCCGCAGCCGATGTCGATCACCGTTCTCCCCGAGAGGTCCGCCCCCAGGCGCTTGAACGTCTCCTCGTATCGCTCGTAGATGTCCCGTCGGAGCGTTCGGTCCACCAGACGCCAGAACGCGTTCCGCCGGCCGCCGTAGAGCGTGTCCCAGGTCCCGGCGAAGTCCGAGAAGAACGTGCTGACGCGCTCCGCCTGCCGGGGGGGCACGCCCGTCATGCCTTCCCTGCTACGAGATCGGGCAGGGTGTTCGCCTCCAGGTAGTCCACCACCCGGGTGAAGGGAAAGAGCGAGAGGAGGGCGCGCAGCTTCTCCCGCGCGGAGCGCACGCCCGTGTAGGTACGAAGCCGTCGGGCGAGCGTCATCTCCGCGATCCTCGGGACGATCTCGCCGATCTCGAACGGGTGCAGGTAGACGATCCCCGGAACGCCCCGCCGGTTGGCGGCGGCAAACAGGGTCTTCGTCAGGAGGAACGGGTAGATCCGCAGGTACCCGCCACCGCCGAACGGGATGTTGCGGTTCAGGAGCCGTACCGTGGACAGCGGCACCTCGATCAGGCCGTTCGGCATCCGGAACGGCACCGCGGGAAAGCCGCCGATACCGTAGACGTCGTGGAACCCGATGGGATAGACACTCGAGTCGTAGACGAAGCCGATCTCCCGCAGCGCGTCGAACACCCAGGCGTTGGCCTCGACGATCGAGAAGTCCGGGGCGCGGAAGCCGTGCACGGGTCGGCCGGACGCGTCCTCGAGCGCCCGCTTGGCCGCCACGAGGAACCGCTCGACCTCGGGGCGTGGAAAGCCGTAGAGCCGCCGATGGTCGAAGCTGTGGCACGCGATCTCGTGCCCGCCGGCCGCGATCCGTCTCACCAGGCCGGGCATGTCCCGCCCGATCCGGCCCAGGACGAAGAAAGTCGCTCTCTGGTCGAACTCCTCGAGAAGCTCGAGGATCTTCAGGGTGTTGACCTCGATCTCCCGCGCCTCCCCCACCTCCGAGATGTACTTCGCGGGGACGTGCATCTGGTCGTGGGAGGCCTCGATGAATCCCTCGATGTCGAAGGTGAGCAGGTTGGCCACCATCAGGGGAGTCCGTAGACCTCGGTGATGATGCGCTTGACGATGATCGACTCCGCGAACTCGGTCTCGGCCTTCCAGCGCGAGCAGCGGCCGAATTTCTCGCGCGTCCCCTCGTCTTCCACCAGGCGTCCGATCGCCCCGGCCAGGGCGGCGGAATCCCGGGCGGGAACCAGGTAGCCGTTCGTCCCGTCGTCCACGACCTCCCGACACCCTGGCCGGTCGGTGGTGACGATCGGCTTTGCCAGGGCGAGGGCTTCGAGCAGCACGCGAGGGACGCCCTCTCGGAAGTACGACGGGAGCACGACGGCAGCCGCCAGCGCGAGGATTTCCCTGATGTCCGTCCGGAAGTGGGTCAGCGCGATGAAGTTGGGAGCCGTCTTGTCCTGGAAATACGCCGGCGGGATCGCGTCGGGGTGGCCGTGTTCGAACGGGCCCACCAGGACGAACCTCACGCTCGGGGCCGTGCTCCGCAGCCGCTCGGCCGCCTCGATGAACTCCCGGACCCCCTTGCACCAGATCATCCGCGCGACCACCATCACGACCACGGGACCGGCGCCGTCGAGCCCCAGCTCCTGACGAAGCGCCAGCACCCGTCCGGGGTCGACCGACTCCGGTGAGTACTGCTCCACGTCCACCCCGCCCCCGCGGATCAGCACCGCTCGGTCGCGTCCCACGAGCCCCCGGGCGATGAAGAACGCCATGTCGTCGGGGTTCTGAAACCAGACCTTGTCGCTCAGGCGACCGCTCAGCCTCAGCAGCTCGAGGATGAGCCACGCGAGCGCCTTGAGCCGCACGCCAGGCTCGCTCACGAAGAATGGGTAGCCCAGTCCTGGAACCAGCGAGACCACCCACGGGACGCGCGCCAGCCGTGCCGCGATGCTCCCGAAGACCGCCGGCTTGATCTGCATGTTGTGCACGATGTCGTAGCGGCCCCGGCGAAAAACGCGGTAGAGACGGATCATCGTCAGGAAGTCGTTCCCGGGGTTCATGAAGCGATCCATGGGGACGGCGATGTGCCGGGCGCCCAGGGCCTCCAGCTTCGCGACGTAGGGGCCGGGCGGCGTCACCGTCGTCACGTCGTGCCCTCTCCGGAGCAACGCAGTGATGAGGCCGCCGCGGAAGTGCCACATCGTGAAGTCGTCGTTGATCACGAGCGCGATCTTCATGCCGCCCGCGCCCTCACCCAGCGGCCGGCGCCGGCATCGAACGACAGGCCGAGGACGCGCAAGACCGCCTCGTCCAGCACCCCTTCGAACGCGCGCGCCATGGTCCGGGCATCGTACAGCCGGAGCGCTCGCTCGCGCCCGGCCCTCCCCAGCTTCGCTCTCAGCATCGGGTCCCGGATGAGCGTGTCCAGGCGATCGGCGAGCGCTGCTGCGTTCCCCGGGGCGACGAGGAGACCGGTCTCTCCGTCCACCACCGAGCCCGTGATACCCCCGACGCCGCTGGCCACGACGGGCAGCTCCATCGCCATCGCCTCCACCACCGCGATACACAGCCCTTCCCAGAGCGAAGGCTGGACGTAGACGTCCAGGCCGGCGAGGAATGGCCAGATGTCGCTCCGATGCCCGACGAGGCGGCACTGCGCGTCGAGCCCGAGCCGCAGGATCTCCGCTCGGAGCGCCGCCTCCCCGGGCCCGGCGCCCGCCACCTCCACCGACACGTTGTCCAGACCGCGGTCGAGGAGTAGACGCATCGCCGCCAGGAGCACCGGGTATCCCTTCTGCTCGCGAAGCTTGCCGAGCGAGCCGATGACCACGCCCGCCCGCGCGGACCGCGGCGCCGGCTGCGGGATCTCGTCGAGGTCGAGCCCGCCGATGATGACGGAGCGCAGCCGGGCCGGCGCGACGCCGAGCCGGCGGGTGACGACGTCGCCGACCCGATCGGAGTCGGCGATCACCACATCAGCGAGGCGCTGGGTGAGTCGGTTCAGCGCGACCCGGATGGGACCGCCAAGGTTCTCGTTGTGCTCCCAGGTGAGGACCACCGGCACCCCGCTCAGCCTGCCGAGCACACGCCCCAGGATGCTGGCGTGGAAGAGCGAGCCGCAGAGGACGTCGGGGCGCTCCCCCCTGAGAAGACTCAGCAGCTTCAGGATCGACCCCGTGGCCGCGAGCCTGGACGTGATCCCGAGGCGCACAACCCTGATCCCGTGCTCGGAGAGCCGTCCCGGGATTCCTTCCTCGCCGACCCCGGGGGAGAGCGCCACGACCACGCTCGCATACTTCCGGCGGTCGAGGTTCTTCAGGATGCGGAACATCCCGACCTCGGCACCGCCCCCCCCGAGCGAATTGATCAGGTAGAGGAGGCGCAGACGCTCCTTCACGGGCTCTCCAGGGTGGCCGCGTGGCCCGCGTCAACCCGCGCTCGGAGGTCCAGCCACACCCGACGTCGAGGTGCCATCGGGAGAGACCCTACTGCAAGGTCAGCAACACGAGGATCTCGCCGCGCCCTTCGGCGAGTGGCTCCAGCGCCTTCCCCAGAACAGTGCCCGGGCGATGCAGCGCGATCCCCGACACACTCACGGGCGTGGATCGCATGGCGTGGCCGGGCGTCGGGCTCGTGACGAGCAGGTCGCCGACGGCAATGGCCCCGTGCGCCGCATCCACCTTCACGCGGACCCGGCCGCTGTGAGCCACCATGACCTTGTTCGCGCCCGCCTCGCCCAGCACGATCCCGGGCTTCGGCGACACCACTCCCGCCACTCTCGAGTCGTAGGCCCGGTCCGACGGCCCGACGCCCCCCGCATGCGTCGCATCGAGCACGATGACCGTGCCCGGCCCCGGCATGGACGGCGCCAGCACCCACTCGGCGATGTCCTGGTACCGCGCGGCGATGTTGCCGCCGAACGTCGCGTCGCCGCTGACGTGGAGGGTCGCCCCCACCCGCGTCGCCGCCCCCGCCGGGGAGAGCACCACCTCGTCCGACGGGTTCACCCGCAGCATGGCCACCGTGCCACTCGCCGCGGCATTCGCGCCCCGGAGGCTCTTCCCGTTGGCGAGGACCAGCTCGCCGCCGGCGGCGCCACTCGTGGAGCCAGGGGACCCGACGCCAACCACCCCATGGGAGTTTCCCAGGTCCACGCTCGCCGCGCCTGGGCCAACGAACAGGTCGTCCGACGCGCCCAGCTCGAGGACGTTCGTGGTCCCGGTCCCGCTGCCGTTCGCCCAGCGGAGCCGCCGGCCGTTCCCCAGGATGAGATCGCCCGCCCCGGCCCCCGTCAGCGCGCGCGGGGCGCCGATCGCGACCGGCCCGTCGAGGCCCCCGCCGATGTAGATCGGGTTGCTCGGCGCGTTGTCGACCTCGATCAGCCGCACCGTGGCGCTGCCGTGGGGTCGTCCCGACGATGAACGTCGAGCCGACGCGGACCTCGTCCTCGAACTCCGTCGCCTGCGCGATCCACACGCCGGCCAGCATCACGATGACGGCCCCGCCGACGAGCATCCTCACGCCACGCCTCTGCCTCATGGATGCCTCCTCCGTTCTCCCGGAGCGTCCGGCGTCATCCCAGGGAGCATCGCGGCCGGTGGGTCGTCACCGCCGAGCGGGGGCTCCGCTCGGGTCGCGCCACGCAGACAGGTCCAGTCCCGTCAGGCGCTGGAGCTCGCGGTTCGGCTCCTCGAAGAGGATGGCCAGCTCCCCCTCGATCTCACGCGGGAGCGGCTCGTACTCCACGGGCCTGCGGTTCCACCGATAGTAGAGTGTGGCGATGCGCGTCCACTTGACGAACTCCAGGAGAAGCACTCCCGGCCGGTATCGGTTGATCACGTCGGTACTGCGCTGGATCACCCTGTACAGCAGCACGTTCTGCCAGGCGCCGGCCTCGTTGTGCCTTCGACGGAGCGACGGCGGCGAGAAGGCGGGGTCGACGCCCAGGTACTCGAAGAGCGTCCGGAGCATCCGTTCGGGGTCCCGCCGCATCTCCTCGTAGACGAGGACGAGAAGCTGCTCCCGCGGAAAGAGATCGAGGTACTTCCGCAGGTGCTTGGCGTAGAGGCTCCTCTCGACGTATCGGTTCCCCGGCTTGAGCAGAACCTCGACCCCCTGCTCGGTGTCCCCCTTCAGCCGATCCATCCAGTAATGGGAGTGCGCCCGTGCGATCGGCTCCCGCACGATGGCGACCAGTTTCGCCCCCGGCAGCGTCCCCTGGATGCGCCGGGGAGCCCAGTCGTCGTGAAGGTACGTCGGCGTGACCTCACCGACGGCCGGCTCGTGGCGGGCGTGTCGGAAGAAGAGGCTGTACCAGTCGAGCCCTCGCCGGAACGCGTCCACCTCGCGTCCCACGGAATCGTGCCGGTCGAAGAAGTGGACCTCCTTCATCCGCGGCACGTACACTTCGGGGTGCTCCTGCAGGCAGAAGTAGAGCCAGGTCGTCCCGGTCTTCTCCGCGCCGAGCACCAGGAAGTTCGGCAGCATCGGTCAGGGTCGCCCTGCCAGTGGCGCGATGCCAACAGCACCAAAGAGAGAGCCTCGCGCCAGCGTCATTTCTATCTGGACTTCCCCCGTCGGTACTCGCACCTCCCTCTGAGGACAATCCAGAGGGTATAAGCCAGCAGTCGTAGGTCCAGCGAGAGACTTTGCTTCCGGATATACAGGAGGTCGTATCGAAACTTTTGTCGTCGCGGAATGTCCCTGGAGGCATAGACCTGCGCCAAGCCGGTGAGGCCTGGCCTGACCGTATGCCGCTCCTGAAAACCAGGGAGTTTCTCGAGCGCTACCAAGTCGCCACTACCGTGAACCTCGGTCTCCTCCGGCATCAACGCCCGCGGACCCACGAAGCTCATATCGCCTCGCATGATGTTCCAGAACTGCGGTAGCTCATCGAGAGCGGTTGCCCGAAGGAATCGTCCCACTCGGGTCGCTCGCGAATGCCCAGTGGACGCCCGCAGCCGCTCGGTTCTCTTGTGCACGCCTCGCACCATGGAACGGAACTTCCAGGTTCGGAACCGCCGGCCATGCCTTCCCACCCGCTCCTGCAAGTAGAAGATGGGGTGGCCATCATCGAGCACAATCGCGACAGCAATGAGGAGCCAAAGCGGGACCGAAAAGACGAGGCCAACCGTGGCCATTGCAAGATCGAATGGCCGCTTGACACTTGGCTCTCTGCCCAATGCGAAGATCGATCTTATCGGCCCGCCAACCTCAGAAAAGCACAACCGCTCCTGCCAACAGATGGCGGATATCAGAAACGTGTGGACGATACGGGTTCGAGCATGTCGAACGGAACGAGGTCAGGGTGCTGAGCCCGCAGCCTAGCGAGAATGCGGGGTAGTTTTCCGCTTCCTTGCGGTCGATGTATTCGCCCTGGTTGGTCCTGTTGACCGCCGAACATCCGTGGCAAAATGACGCCTCAAGTTCCCCGGTCTGGCTGGCATGCCCTGGATTCGACACCACCCGGCGGATGGCTTGGTACGCTCCGTTGTTCCAGACCCCGCGCACCCCAGACTCGAATACATTGCCAAGAATGTGTTCTGTGCGGCGTTCCGTGTACTGCTCCCCGATGCGGTGGACACAACAAGGAATCACATCGCCGTTGTACTTGATCAGCATCAACACATAAGGCCAATAACACCGTGGAATCGGCCGCGTGACCTTCGGCCCGTGGATGACGTATTCCGACACCACCCGATCGGCCCAGTTGTCCTTGTACCCTTCATACGTGAAGAAGTCGTCTGCTCCAAGCTCTCGCGTCATGCACCGAACCGCTTGGACCTGGTGCCGGTTGTGGGGGAACGAGAGACATTGAATTTCGATCTTTGGATACCGCAGGTCGTGACGGTTGCGGTACTCGGCGAGGCGCCGGAGGTTGGAGAGCACCCAGTCCAGCCGACCGCCCACACGGGAAACCCCGTAGAGTTCCTGGGTCGCTCCATCGATGCAGATCGTCAGATGGGTGACCCCGCTTTCGGCAATGTGGGCGATGCGTTGATCAGAGAACGGGAAACTGAAGCTTGTGCTCAAATGGACGTTGACGCGTGCATCAAAGGCCAGCCGGCAAAAGCTATCGACCTCCGAATGGGCGTATGGGTCGCCCATATAGTACATCGAGATCGCCAGAGCCCGCTCGCGGGCCTCGTTCACAATGCCTTCAAACTGTCCGCGGCTCATGCGGCCTCTCAAACGTTGTTGGTCGAGCGGGCCGCCATCGCCGCGTGGCTTGGCATGCACACAGATGGTACAGGCCATATGACAGCGCGGCGAAATGTCTACTTTCAGGATTAGTGGGTACGACCGCAGGATTTCCCGCTTGGCGAGGAACTGAAAGCTCGCCGAGCCCATTTCCAGGGCCTTGCGGAGGGTCAGGTTCTCGTTCATCCACCCTTGCCGGCGCAGGTAGTCCACCACCAGCCATTTTCTCAACTTCGACAAATCCATCGGGTTTCTCATTCGATTCGGCCACGTGGCACATCATCCGAATGGCTCGGCAACGACGACAAGAACATAGTTTGCTACCTTGAACGACACCCGCCGGAACCCGCTCTGGCCAAGCATGCTTTCAATGCCGGCCCTCGTGTAGTTGAAAATCGGGCAGTCGCAAAACAGACCGTATCGAATGGCTCGATAGGGGCCTCGGGTCCAGGTCCAGCGCGGGAACGTTGCGACCAGGGCCCCTTGGCAGTGGCCGTGCATGCGCCTGGCAACGGTCGCGGCATCCGGAAGATAATCGAAGAGGCCGAGGGCCACCACCACGTCAAACCGTTCATCAACCTCGATGAGGCGGTAGTCTCCCTCCAACAGCTCGACCCGTGCGCCGAATCGTCGCAGGCGATCACGAGCCAGTTCCAGCATGGGGGCAGAAAAGTCGATTCCTACGTAGCGACTCGCCCCATGCTCCAGAATGTCCTCAGCGATACGTCCTGATCCACACCCCACGTCCAGAACGCTGGGTGCTTCAAACGAACGAACCAGATCGAGGGTTACCTGCTGCCGTTGCCACAGGCTCCGACGCAGTATGCGTTTCAGCCGCTTGCCATCGTACAGTTTGTCAAATGAGCCGGCGTATTCGCTGAAGTGACGGCGTATTCGGGCCGCCGAGGGGCTTGTCTGCGATGTCGCCGTCATACCTCGCTCAGGCTCCGTTCGGCCCTGGCGCCAAAGCGCTCGACGGCAAGCTCGCGAATGACTCGCACCTGCTCGCCCAACATCGCGTTCTCATCATAATGTTTCAATGCGAACCCCCGAGCCCGCTGCCCGATCCTTACGCGACGGACCGAATCATCAACAAGGTGCACCAAGGCACCGACAAAAGCGTCGATGTCGCCATATGGCGCAAGGAGCCCCGTTTCGCCGTGGGTGACCATTTCCCGATTACCGCGCACATCGGAAACCACGGGCGTCGCGCCACTCACCATCGCCTCCATGAGCGCTCGGGCAAGTCCCTCGTATTGCGACGCCTGGACATAGATATCTGTCAATGCGAGGAGCGTCGGCACGTCCGTCCGGTAGCCGAGAATTCGCAGGTTCGGGGTGTGGGGTTGGCGCACGAGCGTCTCACGAATAGAGTGACGCTCGTTTTCGATGGGCGCCAGGACGGCCAGGAAACAGGTATCTGCACGCAGTTCGGCCACACGATTTGCCATCTTGATGAACTGCACAGCGCCCTTTTCCCGGGTCGGTCGGACAATCGTGGTAATGACTGTCGCGCCCTCCGGGATCGAGAGTTCTTCCCGGACGCGATCAAGCGCGACTGGCGGTATGGTATCGCGCTGAAAGCGTCGCACCTCCACGCCGTTGCCGATGACTCGGATGCGGTGCGCGGGGGCAAGGCCAAACCGGACGGCGGCTTCTCGATCCTCTTTGTTTTGAGTAAAGAGGAAGTCCGTGTACCGCGAGCCCAGGCGCTCGCATGCGACATAGAACTGGCGCGCCAGTGGATTCTGGCCGGGATGGAAGCGGAACCCATGAGCGGTGTAGATCGACAACGGCACCCCAGCCCGGCGCGCAGCGACTCGGCCCAGAACCCCACCGATGAGGCTATGCGTGTGGAGAATGTCAATCCGCTCTTCCCGCAATACCCCGATGAGTCGACGCAGGCACCTCAAGTGGTTCATCAGATCCATGTTTCTCGTGAAGGGAACCTCAATATACCGGTGCCCGCGAGCGATGACGTCGCGATGGAATGATCCACGTGGTCCACAGCAGCAAACCTCGAAACCCGCCTGCATACACCACCGGACAAGGGGGAGCAGATGCATCCGGAAGCCATAATCAAGCCCACACAGCTGCATGAGCCGAATCCTGTCGGGGCTCTCGCCGTCATCGGTCTGATCATGCGCCCGAGTGCTGCTCAATTCCCGATTGCGGCGCGGTTAAGCTCGCGCCCCCGTCATCGCTGGCGATGCCCCGCGCGCCCTGCCCACACGTATTCGCTGCCGCACAATGTCCGGCCAGTGTTGTGGCCGGATCAGCAAGGACACGGACAGGAAACATTCCTGCGTGCAAAGACAATGGGTCGTCTGGATGTGACGCCGGATCTCATCAGCGCGTGCCGAGCACCACAGCTGGCCAACGTCGTAGTTGTAGTCCCGAACGTTACCGAAGGTGTCCTCGAGGAGCTCGCAAGGACGCACCTGCCCATCGGAATAGATCACCGCACCTAGGGACCCGGCGGCACACGCACCGCCGCCGCCCCCCTGTCCACGTACGGTATCGATGATGACCTTCCGACGCGTGGCATTCTTTGCCGTCAACCACGACGCGGTACGGTGGCCCGAGTGGCCTTGGAGATCCCGGTCGAGGATGCGTTGTTCGATAATGCGATGGGCACGCTCGTAGTTGCTGGGATCGACATCGGCAGCCTTTGGATCTCTAGGATGACCTCGGGTGAGATTGATCATCCATTCGCCTTGCGGATGCACCCGCCTAACGATCTCGGCAATCTCCGCAACCTCATCCTGATTGTAGCTGGAGATCGTCGTAATCACCCCTACGTCCAGATAGTTGTAGTGTTCCTTGAGTCGGTTGAGCGATGTTATGGTCTCGACGGCCGCATCAAATGCCCCTCGTTTCTCGCGAACGGTTTCATGCGTTGCCCGGGTGCCGTCGAGGGAGACATCCACGCGGAGCGGGATGTCTCGATTGAGGGTGAGCATTTGCTGCGTCCTGCGAACGACCACATCCGTTCGCCACCCGGAGGTAGGGATTTGATAGCGATGCAGATGCGTCTTGCGGGCAAGCATGTGGGCAATTTCCACAATGTCGGGGCGAGTGAAGGCCTCTCCACCGGTGAGACTCAAGAAGGCAATCCGGTCAATCGAATCCGCCAGTCGCTCGTATTCATCGAACGTCATCTGACTCGATTGCAGGTGTGTTTCCTTCCATTGCTCATTGAACCAGCAATGGCGGCACTGCATCCAGCAGGTGTCGGTGACGAACAGAATAAGATACGGCGGTGTCTTGAGCAGGCGCGCGAGGGTGTTGTTCAGCTTCGTATACACGACGTCTTTCACGTGCACCGCTCTTCCTCGAGGCGGGCAACGAGCCGCGCCCCGGTGGTGGGCATCACGCCTTCGTAGGCACACATGTAACGAAGCAGGCCCAGATTGGTCGCGTAACGGTATTCGCGGTCTTGCTCGTACAGCCGGTGGTGCCAGCGGTGACGGCCACCGCGGCGGCCGCCGTCACACCATCCACTCGCCCCCGGGGCCGTGCGTTGCGAGAACTCGTAAGAGTGAAACAGGTACACGATGGCCGTGCCTCGGCGACGCGCTTCCCACACCAGGAGGCGGAAGAACGTCTTCATGAGTCGAAGTCCAAACAGGTAGAGAACCCCGGACACGAACGGCAGGCCGATCGTGCTCAGCGGCACGACATGCAGCTGTGCATCCCCCCGATGAAACGGCGAGTCAATCGAGGGACGGTAGGGCTGTCTGGGCGCAAGAAGGCGATGCAGCGTCCCTCCTCGAAACCGGAGGGAATCAAGACGCTGTGGGCAGACGGAAAAGTCCGCCGCATACCCGTGGCGCACCAGGGCCGCCTGCGTGGTGGCGGAGGTCGTCATCCTCGGACCTCGAAAGCAACGCGGCCACTGGCCAGTGTTCTGGTAGAGCCGCAGCGTGGCTTCGCCAATGAGGCGCTCGGCCACCGTCGCCGGCATTTCTCCGAAATCCTCTCCGACGTCATGGGCAACTCCATGACAACCGACTTCATGGTCGGCTCGCAAGAGACTTCGGATCTCTTCGGAGAATTCGTCTCCGGCATCGGCCGTGGAGAACACCGTCAGCGGAATGCCCGACTCATCGCAGTCCCGGATGAGACGTTCTAGGGCCGCATGCTGTTGACGACGATCGTGGTCATAGGCAAGTTCGAGATCCATCGTAATCAGCAAGGGAATCTTGCCGTCGGATGCCCCGGCCGCTCGTCCGCAACGTCTGTTTTCACGGCTGCTGGCGTGCCGTCGCTCGCGCTCTTGCCGCCGTAAGGACAATACATGCCAAAGAAACCACGGCGCCGCGACGATATTGCGGAGCCACTTGTCACGCGGCTCGAGGCCGAAACGGAACAGCCACTCGAGTCGAAGCCTGCGCAGCAGCGGAAATGCCCTGGGCTTGCGTTGTGAAACGAAATCCAGAAGACCGCCGACCATCCACAACATCGGTACAGTGAGGGCCGTCCGCTGACGAATCGCGAACTGCTCCTGCAACGGGCAACCACGACCAACGAGGACGATACCGGCGCCGCTTCGATTGATGTCCGCGACGATCTCTGGTTCACGTGCGATATCGAAGTAGCCCGAGCGAAAGCCGGCAAGCCGAATACCCGGGAACATGGTTTGCACGCGCCAGGCCGCATCCCGCACCACCGTCTCCGTAGCCCCAAGCAGATAGATCGGCACCCTCGCCGTTACCGCTCGACGCATTAGCATTGGGAAGAGATCGGTCCCGTTGAGATCCGCGCGCCATCCCTTCCCCAGCAGGAAGGCACCGAATTTCATCCCGATACCATCGAGGATGAGATCGGCATGGTGTGTGAGGGCATTCAGGAGGCCAGGTGACCGAACGAAGTGGTAGTAGTTATTGACATTGACGTGGCAGATGATTGTCGGCGTCGACGACGGATGTTGTGCCCGGGTAATCATCCATTGCGCAACGGCATGAAACGTGTCGCTGATCATCGTAAGGCCGGCAAACTCGAAACGGTTCGGTATGCCTGCGACCTCTCGGCGTGGGGCCAGCCGTTGACCGGGGCTCGAGGCGGTTGTGCTCAAGAATGATCCGCCTCAAGCGCTTCGCGTCAGGCCGCGACCTTTCATCTCATCGTTTCTCCAGAAGGACATGGATGTAGTCGCACGTTCGCATTCGATCGATCGCCAGCTGGATCTCCGAGATGGAGGAATGAAGGGCGCGGTACTCCGCGGAGTCCGGCTCGAGTCGTCCGAGCGACACGAGCTGGTTGAGCAGCTCGAATGCGTCCATCCCGAAAAACCACTGCGCCCGCATGCGGAAGCCGAACTCCCGGCAGATGAACTCATGGGTGGCTTCGCTGTAGACGTGGGTGGAAGCCGGGGGATGGATGAACCGATAGAGGTTGTCGGGGTTCTTCTGGGCCAGCGCCATGCTGAGCGACTGCCAGTTCGGATTGAACATCAGGAAGAGACCGCCGGCTCTGAGGACGCGAGCCGCCAGCCCGATCTCCTCGGCTGGGCGGTCCACGTGCTCCAGGTACCCGATGGCCGACACCACGTCGTAGTGACCGGGCTCCACCACCCGGGCGTGCTCCTGGATCGGTTGGTCGAGGAGATCCACGCCCAGCACGTCACGCGCGAAAGCGCGACAGGTCGCCGAAACCTCGAGCCCGACCCCCTGCCAGCCGTGTTCGCTCACCAGGGACACCGTGTCCCCGATGCCCGCGCCGAGGTCCAGCCAGCGCCCCCGTGCCCCGCTCCACTGGCCCAGCACGAAGTCTACCTTGGGGCGCGCCACCTGTTCCCGCCGGTACCGGTACGTTTCGGGGTCCGCGTACGTGTCGCTGGTCGAGCCCTCGCGCCAGTAGGCGATGAGCGCCTCCGGGCTCAGGCGCCGCTGGAGGAACACGAGAGAGCAGCGCTCGCACCGGTAGTACGGATAGCCGAACACGTGGACATAGGGGTGAATGTCCTTGGCGTCGCACAGCGGGCAGGCGTCGAGCTCTCGGACCGCCCGGGGCCGGAAGTGTTCGGCCAGCGCCCGGATGCGCTCGATCGTCGCCCGAACGTCGGCCATCACCCGCGGCTTCAAGCGCGAATAGTCGATCGGCTTGCCGTACCGGACGGACTCGGGCGGGCCGTTCACGGGGCGAATGTCGGGTCTTCCTCGGCCAGCCCGAGCTGCAGCAGCTCGTCGCCGAACCGGCGCACGAACTCGAAATCGATCTTGAGCGCATCCGCGATCTCCAGGTACGACCGCTCGCCGTCCATCAGGATCTGGATCTGCTGCAGGGCCCGGGCCCCGGCGCGCTCCTTCTTCGGATCGATGTAGAGACCGTATCGCGACAGGTAGAGCGGTCCCCGGTACCTCCGCCGGAGCCGCCGGTCCGTCTCGAAGACCTGCACGAGTCGCTGGAGCACGGACAGCGTGTCCTCCATCTGCGCCCAGTTGCAGTGTTCGAGGTCGTCCGAGCTGTGATGGTAGGCAGGGAACTTGTCCCGACCGATGGTCACCACGGGGATCCTGAAATCCGGGCCATCGTAGAACATCTCGTCGTTGCCCCACAGGTCGCGGTAGGCGCGCTCGAACGACCCGGGGACATGATGGGCCATCACGTTCCGGGTGGCCTTGTCGAGGTACGTGTCGCCCAGGAAGGATCGCGAGAACCCCAGCGGCTGGTAGTTGGCCATCATGTCCAGCGAGATGCCGTACCGGAGGTGCTCGATGCCCTTCGCATGGGTCAGGTAGCCCGCAGCGGCGTGATACTCGGGACCGAAGATCACCCGGTAGGAGTAGCGCAGCCCCTCGCGGCGGCGCACGAGCCCGCGGAACAGCTCCATGGCGACGGCGATGCAGGCGACCCCGTCGTTCACCTGCCCCGGATGGCATGTGTGCGCGAACACGAACAGGGTGTTCTCATGCTGTCCGCGCGCCGAGGCGTGATGCACGGCCATCTCCCCCGGCTGGAACGTCGCACGCAGGACCACCCGGTATCGGGCCGGGCGGAGCCGTCGGTACCGGTTGTGCGGCAGACAGAACCCCCACTCCGTGAAGTCCCCCGGCCGGTACGTCCACCGGTTGTGGAACGGGATGTCGTCGGGCATCGCCTCGGAGCTGTGGAGGTGGGGCCGTAGCTCCTCGAGGTCGAGCACCCCCTCGAACGGGGCCGAGTAGAGGCAGACGTGCAGGGGGTTGTCCCGGTAGTCGAGGATGCGCTCCCCGTCGAGCGTTTCGACGTACGCTTCCTCCACCTCCCATCGAGGGGGGATGATCCAGGTGAGGCATTCGCTCCCGGACGGTACCCGCAGGATTTCGCCCCCGATCTCCTCCGCGATGATCTCGCAGGTGCGCGTGGCATCCCGGGACACGGCGACGCGGTTCAGTCTCCAGGTGGCCTCGATGAACCGCCGCATCCGGGCCAGCGCGTCAGCGGACGGGCGCATGGGCCTCGCCGGAGCTGACGAAGAACTCCCCGGTGATGAACGCGCGCCGCACGAGCGCGCGATCCGCCTGCAAGAGGGCATCCTGGAGCACGCAGCGCCGCACGGCCTCCTGCAGCATGTCCGCCCCGCTCGGCTTCGGATCGAAGTACCGCAGCGTCCACTCCGCGAGCTCGGCGCGCGGGTACTCTGGGGGGGCCGCGATCGTCGCCGGGAAATCCGGCTCGGTCAGCCGCGCGTAGCCCAGGCGCTCCATCTCGAACTCGCACAGCTCCTCGATGAACCGAAGCTCCGTCGGCGTCAGCACCGTCTTCCACCGGTCGGCGAATCTCCCGGTGATCTCCGTCGAGGTCCCGTAGGAGGAGTTCTGTGTCCACCGACCGCCCTTCCCGTCACTGAAGTGGCTCGGGTCGACCATCGAGGGCGTATACGCGACCCCGAGCGCCTCCGAGACGCGGCGCATTTCCCGTTCGGGCGAGGCGATGATGTCCTCATAGCGAAGCATCATGTAGTTGTCGGTCAGGTGGCGGTTCAGCAGATGATAGGCGTAGGTCTTTCGCCAGTGGCGAATCAGGAAGAGGATCGGGTACATGCCGCTGCCCCGGGCCTTCTTCGAGGCGATCGTCGCCCGCGGATCCCGGACGATGTGGAGGACCTTCGCGTCGGGGAACGCATTCACCAGCGGCCGGATGAACTCCTCGCACCAGGCGTCCTTGGTGCCGACATACAGGGTGTCCGGGCCGCCGTACGCGATGCGAACGATCTCCAGCAGCTGCCAGAAGACGTCCCGCAGGAGGCCGGGCCGCACCTCGGCGAGGTGGGGGATCACGGCGGGGGAGAAGAGGGCGCAGCGGGTGGCGACGCGAGTCGTCAGGTGAGCGAGGTCCTCGGCAGACACCTCGACGTCCATGGCTGACGCCTGGACGGCCGCCTGGGCCTCCTCGTGCGGATTGAAGAAGTTGTCGGGCAGCGGGGCGTCGCGCTCCCATTCCACGCCGTGCCGGGAGTAGATCTTGTTCCGCAGGAGCTTGAAGACGTCCAGGTAGGCGTCCGGGGCGATGGTCACGCGCGGATGCCCGTCCACGCACCGGGCCAGGAGCGACGTTCCCGAGCGAAACATGCCGGTGATGAACACGAGCTGCACTAGTCCCTCCCCGCCGCGACGTGGACCGATTCGGGGACCTCGAGCCAGAACCGGCGGTCATCCCGGGCGGCGAACTGCTCGAAGCTCCGGTAGAACGGATCGCTCGCGAGAGGATTCGGCGGATGCTCGACCCATTCCGCCATGTGCTGGAAGTTCCGGCTCTCACCCGCCTCGCGCTCGCGCGGGTCGAGACTCGCGCGGTTCGGCGGCACGATCCGACTCGGGATCGTGGTGCAGACCTCCCGCCAGAAGAGCGTCGCTTTGGCCATCTGGATCTGCTCGGGTGTGAGCCGCGGCAGCTGGCCGGTGCGTCGCAGCAGCTCCCGGTACTCGGCCACGCTGCTCGTGTCGTACGCGTACCCGAGATCCCGGTAGAACGACCGGCCCGCCTTGACGGTCGGGATCCCGAGGCAGCCATACTCGACCATTGCCGTGCCGCGAACCATCACCAGGCACCGGGCCTCCAGCGCCGCGCTCGCCGTGTGAAGATCCGGCGGCGCAACGAAGATATTCCGGCCACCGCACCTCCGGACCACCGTCGCGGTCAGGCCCTCTTCCCGGTACAGGCGGGCCGACGGATGCTCCTTGATGAGCCAGTTCACGTCCTCCACCTCGCGCGCCACCGCGAGCGTATCGACGAACCACTCGTAGAAGTCCCGGTAGATCATCCCGACATCGTTGCGTGGCGCGTCCGAGAAGATATGGGGCAGTACCACGACGAGGGCCTTGCCCGGATCCATCCCGACGCGGCCGAAGAGCTCGTCCCGGCTGTAGCGACGCTTGCCGGCATAGGCGGTCCGGGTCCCCGCCTGGGAGTCCATCACCTTGCCCGCCAGGCGGCGGCTCAAGTAATCGTCGGCGAATCGCTCGCACTCCTCACCCATGTGCTCGGCCAGCCCCGCGATCGTGGCCGGATCGGGCTGTCGGAAGTGCTCGCGCAGGTCTTCCACGCCCGCGTAGCGCCGGTAGTCGCGGATGACGGGCACGTTCCGCGCGCCCGCGACGCGGCAGAGCACGCCGAAGCGCACGTATGAGACATGGCTCATCAGCAGATAGCGGACATCCCGGCGCTGGAAGAGCCGCCGGGCCTTCACATACATCCCGTTGAAGGCCAGGAGCGCTCTCAACAGCGCCAGGCTTCTCCCGCGGACCGTGTAGGTCCCCGGCGTGTTGCGGAGCACCTCGTCGTAGATCAGGTCGCCCATGGGAATGCCGTCCACCGAGAACCGGAGGACATCATCGGCCGTGCGCAGCCGCGCGAGCTGCACCAGCGCCTGCGGCAGATAGCGCAGCAGCGCAAGGGGGCTGTAGTAGTGCAGGTGGACCCCGTCGAAGTCCCTCACGCCGAACGACTCGAACACGCGTCGGTACGGTTCGGCCCACCGGCTGTTCCGCGCCAGGAGCACCAGCGGCGCGAATCCGTACACGCTCGCCAGCGCCCTCGCCTTCACCATCGAGGCCATCATGTGGTGCGAGAAGCGATGCATGCCGTCGACCAACACATACCCCGACCGGCCGTCGCCCCACGCCTCCGCCCACCATCGCTGACGGCGGTTCGCCCGAATGAACGCCTCTTGCTGCGCGGAGGGAGGGGAATAGAGGAAGCGACGGGCGTTCCTGAGCACGGCGCGCAGCGCCGTCACGCCCTGTACACCTGCGAACACACCTCACTCCAGATCTCCATCCCGTCGACCAGGCCGGCGATCAGCTGCCGCTCGTCGGCCGAGTAGCGCGGCGCGTCCTGCAGCCCAGCGCGGAGCCCTCTCACGAGCCCGTCGTAGGCGTCGAGACAAGCCGGCCCCCGGAGCTGCACCGCTCTCATCGTGTCGAGGAGACGGGGCGTCAGGAGCATGCCGGGAAGCTCCGCCCGCAGGTCCACCAGGTAGTCGTGCGGGTTTCGGTGCTGCACCACGAGTGGCTGCCCCCAGCTGACCACGCCGTCGAGCGCGTCCACGAGAGCCTGCAGGAAGTACCCGCGCCAGATATCCTGATAGCGGCCAATCACCTGTCCGTAGAGCCGGCCGCCCATCAGCGGCAGGAACATGGCCGGCAGGAGATCACGGTGGATGGCGGTTGCCTGGCTGTTGATCGGGCAGAGCATGCCCGGAGCCAGCGTGACCTGTTGGCCGAGGCGGTCGTCAAATCCCGTCGTGCGGACACCTCCCTCCAGGTGCGCGGTGGCGTCGACGTCGGGGGTCTCGAGCCACAAGCCCGCCGCGACGACGTGCCGCCCACGGCGTACGCCGATCGTCCACCGCTCGTCCTGCCAGCGCCGGTCGACCGGGAAGCCGCGCGGGTAGAAGCGACGCTCCGCGCGCAGCAGGGCACAGACGTTGACGAACCCCGTGGCGGAACTCACCGCCCTGAGCGTCACCTCGCTCCCCACCGTAGCCAGCGCCCCGAAAAAATCGTCCTCATCGGTCGCGTAGTTGTCGTCATCGATGTCCACGAAGACCGAGTGGCCCGCGAGGTAGGCCCAGAGGTACCCCAGGTTCTTGCGTTCGTACGAGTCGTATGGCAGCAGCTCGAGCAGGCGCGGGAACTTGCCGAGCTCCCTCTCCTGTCGCTCGCAGTCGAGGAACGTGACCTCGAAGTCCGGGCCGGACACCTTCCGGCAATACTCCTCGGCCTCCGGCGGCGTCTTGCGGTCGCCGATGACCACGCAGCTGATCCGGCGATGGCCGAAGCGCGTCGCGTTCCTGCGGTAGGACTCGAGGACGGTCGGGACGGCGATGGTCGTCAGGATGAGGCACACGCTCATCGGCGGTCACCGTTGGCCTCCAGCGCGCGGCGGAGGCGCTGGAGACCCGCGGAGACCCCGCACGGCGACAGGCCCAGCTCGAGGACGCGGGGACTCGACACCATCGACAGGTCGCGGGGGATCACCGGGTCGTCGCACTCCGAGGCCGCCACGAGGTGCTCCCCGAAGCCCAGGGCCGCGGCCATGCCCGAGAGGAACTCGTGACGGTTCACTCGATCAGCTCCCGCCACCTGCACGGCGCCCCGGAGGCGCTCCCGTATCACCAGGCGGATCGCCTCGCCCAGATCGTCAAGGAGGGTCGGCGTGTTGAACACGTCGGCGTACGCCGCGATCTGCTCGCCTTTCCGAAGCGTGTCGAGAACCCAGGCGACGAGGTTCCGCCGCGGCCCCGGCGCCCCATACACCCCACCGGTTCGGCAGATCGCCGCATCCACGTCCCGCTCGAGGATCAGGTCCTCGCTCAACTTCTTGCTCGCGCCGTAGACCGTCGTCGCCTCACGGGCATCCCCATCGCGGTAGCCCCCTCTGTCGCCTTTGAAGACGTAGTCCGACGAGACGTACACGAGGAACGCCCCGTATGCGGCGCACATCTCCACGATGTTCCGGGTCCCCAGGACGTTCACGCGCACCGTCTCCTCCACCTGGCGCTCGCACGCATGGACGTCCTTCATGGCCGCGAGGTGCACGACGACGGTGGGCTCGTGCGCGGCGAACACGGCACGCACGCGCGCCATGTCGGTGACGTCCAGCGACTGGCTGCCCGCGCCCGCTCCATCCGTGCGGCAGGTCGCCACGATCTCCGCCGCGCGCGCGAACCGACGAACGAGGTCCCGGCCGATGAACCCGCCCGCGCCCGTGATCAGCCATCTCTCCATGTGCGGAAGGGCCTCCCTTCAGTCGGGGACGTGAAACGGGTACATGTCCGGGGCAGCGTCGTCGTACTCGCTCGAGATCAGCTGGATCCAGCGCGCGTCCGTGACCGCGTCGAGCCGGTGCGCCTCGAACGGCCGCACCACGAACGCGTCGCCCTTCACGAATCGTCGCCGGTCAGTCGCGCCGCTGGCGACGTCAACGAAGGTGGCGGCCACTTCGCCGTCGAGGATGAAGAACAACTCCAATGACGTCTTGTGATAGTGGTGGCCCCGGGACGCGCCCGCCGCGCTCTCCACATAGTTCAGCTCGCGCCCCCAGTCTACCCGCGCGATTCCGCGGAACAACCCACGCGCGTCGGTCCGGCTGACATACGGAGGCACGATATCCATGGGACACGCCCGCCGCCGCTAGAGGCGGCGCGGCTCCGTGGCTCCCGACAGCGCCTGCTCGCCGGCGAACAGACGAGCGTAGAGTGGGTCGCGGGCCAGCGCCGTCCGGTGGTCGCCCACCGTCGTCACCATCCCATCTGCCATGACGGCAATCTGATCGGCGTGCTCGATCGTGGCCAGTCGGTGGGCGATCACCACGATCGTCTTGCTCCCGTGCATCTGCCGCAACGTCCGGCTCACGTGCTCCTCGGACAGGGCGTCGAGGGCGCTCGTCGGCTCGTCGAGGATCAACACGTCCGGGTCCTGGAGGAAGACCCGCGCGAGGGCCAGGCGCTGGCGCTGGCCGCCGGACAGCCTGAGTCCGCGATCGGCGATCATCGTCTCGCACCTGTCGGGGAGCGAGTCGACGAACTCCTGGAGCCCGGCCCGCGCGAGCGCCTCGGAGACCGCAGCATCCGAGCAGCCGTCGAGGCCGAAGGTCAGATTGTTCCGGATCGTGTCGCGAAACAGAACGGTGTCCTGGCTGACGAACC
This sequence comes from Candidatus Rokuibacteriota bacterium, assembly GCA_016188005.1. Taxonomy (NCBI): domain Bacteria; phylum Candidatus Rokuibacteriota; species Candidatus Rokuibacteriota bacterium. The sequence goes on from JACPIQ010000007.1 coordinate 83,877, forward strand.
CGATCTTCCGCCGCAGCGACACGACATCGTACTCCTGGACCGGGACTCCATCGATGAGCACGCGCCCGCGCATCGGCTCGTAGAGGCGTGGAATCAGGTCCATGAGCGTCGACTTCCCCGCGCCGGACGGTCCGACGAGCGCCGTGGTCCGCCGCGCCGGGATGGTCAGCGACACCTCCCGTAGCGCGGGCACGGCGCCCGTGGGATAGGAGAATGTCACGCCGTCGAACGCAATGGCTTCTCGCACACCCTCGAACGGCCGGCGGCCGCCGGGGCTCTGCCGCGCCCGGTTCGCGTCGCGAATGAGCTGCTCGATCGAGCCAAGGCTGCCGGCCAGGGCCGCGAGCTGGTGGGCGCTGCCGTTGGCCCGCCGGATCACTGGCATCAAACGCAGGATGACGAAGCTGAAGAGGGCCAGGCTCGCGAGCGTCAGGCCGAGGGCCTCCACCGCCAGGAACAAGATGAGGAACGTGCCGAAGATGAGCAGCAGCTCGACCAGCGCCTCCATGCTCGCCTGGTTGCGCACGATCAGGGCGATGCGTGCCGCCAGCCCGGCGGACACCAGGCTGCCCTTCCGGGCTTCGACCTGCTCCTGTCCGGACATGCGGACCAGGCGGATGCCCGACAGCTTCTCGTCGACGATCGCGGTGTAGGCGTTGTTCAGCTCCGAGACCGCTTTGCCCAGCGCCCGTGCCGTCGGGAACTTGCCCCTGATGACGACGCCGCTCAGAATCAAGAGCCCGGTGACCAGACCGGTCAGCGGCGGGGACACCAGAACCAGCAATGCCACGTAGACGGCGATGAGCGCGGCGGCCGCAAGCAGCTCGGTGGCATGGAGGAGCCCGTTGCTCGCGCGTTGCGCGTCGAGCGTCAGCGCGTTCACGAGACGGCCGTGCCCGGCAGCGAGGTGAAAGCCGAAGTCCGCCTCGATGAAGCTCGTGAGCGTCTCGCTCCGCAGGCGCGCGCTCGCATCCCGCTGGATGTCGGCGGCGTACGCCGTGCGAACGTACATGAACAGCTGGCGGAGTCCGATCGGCACCACCGCAAGGAGAAGCAGAATCGCAAAGCTCGGAGCCACGCCGACGGTCGCACAGATCGCCGTCACCGCCCTCCAGTAGACGTTCGGTCTGGCAGGCAGGCCGGACTCGATGAACTGCAGGATGGGCAGCAACGACCCGACCCCGAACCCTTCGAACACCGCATACAGGAGAGTCAACCCGACGAGCACGACAGCCTTCCGAGGTCGCACGCGCAGCGAGCGGGCCAGGGCCGCTCGCGACGCGACCCGCCCCCTGAAGCCCCGCACCGTCCGCCGTCCAGTCACGCGTCCATCGCTCCCTCTCGCCGTCTAGCAGCTCTTCAGGAATTCCCGCGCCATCTCCCCGAGTCCGACCACGTCGTCGGCCGGGCGGCACACGTCGAGGATGGCGAGAGCGTAATGCTCCAGATCGGCTCGCGCCGAAGCGGGGTCGAACGCCTCGAGGTACTCGCGCATGCGCGCAGGCGCCGTCGAGTAGTCCCTGACGACCAGGACCGATTTCAGGATATCCCACGAGGCACCGCCGAAGATCACGACCGGCTTTCCCATGACGATGGCTTCGAGCCCTGCGGTACCGCTGATGGTCAGAACCCCGCACGAGCGGCGGATCGCCTCCTTGCCGTGAATCCGCGGCGACATGAGGCGCACGTTCGGGTAGCGCAGCATTTCCCGGTAGTGCGACAGCTTTCGGAGGTGCATCACCGGATGCTCCTTCACGTACACCATGTATCGCATGTCCACGGCGCGAGAGATCTTGGCGATGCACTCCACCTGATCTTGCTCCCAGTACGAGTAGAGCTTGAGGCCCGCCTCCGGTTCCTCATGCAGGGGGAAGTACAAGTACGCCTGCGACAGCTCTCTGATGTATGCGCGAGAGAACGCGCCCTGCGTGATCACCTTGCGGAATGCGCGGGTCACGCGATACGGCTGGAGTCCCGCGAGGCCGCGGCGCACCAGCGATCGAGCGCGCGGCGCGCCGAAGGCATAGGTGCGCGCCGTCAGGTTTCCGGCCGGCTCCACGAGCCGTCTCGCCGCGTCACGGCGCTCTTCAGCGGCTTCCCGGCCGTCGGAATACGCCTCGTAGACCTCCGGGACCCGCCAGAGGGTATCGCCGACGTCGGCGTTGACTCCCAGGTAGTTCCCGAGCCGGGTGGTCGAGAACCGGAACGACGGGATCCCCTGGCTCATGGCGTACGCCTTCAGCAGGAGCGCGCCGAGCTTGTCGGTCTCGGGTCCGTAGACGAAGTCCGGCTGGATCGCGCGGAACAGATCCTCGATCCCCACGAGTAACCCATCTGCGAGCGCCAGCAGCCGCCGCGTGTCCCGGGTGCGCGGCTCGTAGGTCAGTTCCCGCTGGCTGACGCCCCCCCCGAGGAGCTGTCCATCCGCGTGGAGCAGTCGCCAGATCCACGGGCCGTGAGCCGAATCTTCGAACCGCCGGAGCACCGACATGTCGGCGCGCGGGCGCGGCAGCGGCGGCGGGTTCGTGTACGTGACGATGCGGCTGGGCCGGACCAGCAAGCGATCGAGATTGCGTCCGGCGTCCCGTTCCCGCCGTAGCCGTGACCGATCCACGGTGAGATAGAGACCAATATCGGTGACGTTCAGCGCTTCGATCAGCTGATTGATCAGCTGCGTTTGCCGGTTCGAGAGCCGGGTGACGAAGATCGCTCTCATGGATCAACCGGTCGACGCGGCCAGGGCGATCTCCAGCACGCGCCGGGCATCCGCGACGTCGAGCAGTTCCGTGGAAGCGCCAGACAGGCAGTCGAGGAACTGACGCATCTCTTCTACGTACATAAGGTTGCCGTCGTAGGCGTCCTCGCGGTACAGGCTCTCCCATCGCCGTCGGTTCTTGTCGAAAAAGCGGACCTCGACGGCCTCCGGCGCCCGGCCCTGGCTCACCCAGACCACGATCCCGTTCTCCCCGACGACCTCGCACCCCCGGCTCTTGAACCACCGCAGGCAGTCAAGCTGTACCTGCGCCATACAGCCGGCCTCGAAGGAGAGCGTGAGAGAGGCGAAGTCCTCGGTCTCGATATCGAGCTCGCCGACCCGCGCCCGGGTCGCGTCGACCGCCTTGACCTCTCCCGCCAGCCAGCGCAGGTAGTCGATCTCGTGAATGCACTCGATCGTGAGACCGCCGCCCTGCCCACGGTGGCCGCTGTGGCTGAGCCGGTAGTCCTGCCCCGGCCGCCAGAAGGGCAGGTAGTGCCCATAGTGGGCCCTGAAGAACCACGGCCGGCCGACGGCAGCCCTCGTGAGCGCCGCGCGGATCTGGGCCACGCCGGGGTGGAACCGCATGTTGCACCCGACGATCACACGCTTCCCGGCCTGCGCGGCGACCTCGATGAGCTCCTCGGTCCCGTCGAGGGAAGTGGACAGCGGCTTCTCGACGAAGACGTGGGCCCCCGCTGCGATCGCCTGGCGGCTGACCGGGACGTGGAGGTGAGGGGGGGTGCACACGAGCACCGCGAGGGGCCGCGCCTGCAGGACCTCCTCGACCGACGCGACCCACTCGGCCCCGACCGCCGCCGCGAGCGACGCCGCACGATCCCTGTCCGAGTCGTAGAGCAGCAGGCGCTCGATTCCCAGCTCCCTCAGGTTCCGGGCGTGTCGCGACCCGATCGACCCGCATCCGATCAACCCGATCGAGTCGCCCACACCCCGTGCCCCGATCACCACGCGGTCAGGCCGCCGTCGAGAATCAGGTTCTGGCCGGTGACATACGACGACGCGTCGGACGCGAGGAACACCGCGAGCCCCTGGAGGTCGTCCGGCAGGGCCATGCGCCCGAGCGGTGTCCGGCCGCCATACCGCTCGAGGAAGTGTGGTTCCTGGTTGTTGAAGAGGCCTCCAGGGCTGACGCAGTTGACCCGGATGTTGTAGGGCGCCCAGTGGACGGCCAGATACCGCGTCACCTGGATGATCGCCGCCTTGCTCGCACCGTACACGATCGCGTTCGCCCGCTTCGTCCCCTCGTAGATCCGCGGATCAGGGGAGACCGTCCCGTAGATCGAGCCCACGTTGATGATGGCCCCCCGGCGCTGCTCCTTCATGGGGCGGCCGAAGGCCATGCAGCAGAAGAAGGTCCCGCGGACGTTCACCGCCATCACGGCGTCCCACGTCTCGGCATCGAGGTCCTCGGCAGCGAGGGTCGCCGACCGCCCGGCGAGGTTGAAGAGGACGTCCACGGTGCCGTGGCGGGCCACGACCAGCTCGGCGGCGCGCTCGACGGAAGCGCGCTCGATCACGTCGAGCGTGACCACGTCCAGCCGCCCCTCGTCGAGGCCGCCCAGGCGCTCCCGGACGCGCTCCGGCTGCCGCCCGGCGCAGACCACCCGCGCGCCATGCTCCAGGAGCGCGGCGACGATCGGCCGGCCCAGGCGACCGGAGCCACCCGTGACCACCGCCACCTTGCCCTCGAGAGAAAAACGCTCCTTCACGATCCCTTCATGAGGGCGCGGGCGATGCGGAGGTCGAGCTCCTCGTCGATGTCGAGCGACTTCTCGCGCGGCATGTAGAACCCGGCGCAGCGGGGGCCGTAAAACGTCCCCTGCTGCCGCACCACGCCCACCCGGCCGATCTGAATGGCCCCCGAGGGGCAGTACAGCCGCTCCATCTCCTGGCTCCGCCGCATCGGTGTCTCCGGCCACGCGCGGACGAGGAACTCATGGTCCTCCCGCAGCGCCCATTGCGGCGGGTGGGGGAAGTCCGTGACCGTGACCAGCGTGTCGGCGCCCGATGCCTCGTAGCGCTGGACCGCCGCCGCGATATCCCCCGCGCCGCAGAACGGGCACGTCACCTGCAGGACCACGACGATCTCGTCGTCCGGGACGGGCCCGATGACCTCGAGGTGATGAAACAGCACCTCCATCCGGCTCACGGCGTCGGTCGCCAGGGCCGCGGGGCGCCGGTACGGGACGCGAGCTCCGTACGCCCGGGCGAGCTGGGCGATCTCGTCGTCCTCGGTCGAGACGTCCACGGTCCGAAACAGGCCGGAGCCCAGCGCCGCCTCGACGGTGTATGCCAGCAGGGGCTTCCCGGCGATCTCCTGCAGGTTCTTGCGCGGGAGCCGCTTGGAGCCGCCCCGGGCCGGGATCAGACAGAGCACGGGGTGCCCGCCACCCGTTCCCCTGGAGTCACGACGCCAGGTCTTCCCACGCGAGAATGGAATCCGCGGGGCGCGCCTCCCGGAGCCGGCGTCCCACGACCAGGCCCGCGAACTCCGACGCGATGCCGAAGCCCGGGCGCTTGTAGGTGATGTCATCGGCGGTGATGATGTCTCCCGCGGCCTTGTCGCGGGTGAGCGTCACGCTCCGGCGCATCTTCTTCAAGCCGTCGCGCTCCTCGCCCGGCATCATCCGCCAGCGGTCTCCGCTCAGCGCGCGCTCCACCTCGCGGAGGCACACGATGAAGTCCTCCAGCTCCTTGGGCTCGATCGACATGACGTGTTCGATGCTCGCCTGGTGACGGTCCAGCGTGATGGTCTTCTCGATCATGTGGGCGCCCAGGGCCAGCGCGGCCACGTTCATGTGGATGCCCGGCGAGTGGTCGGAGAATCCGATCGGGAACGGGAACGTCCGCCGCAGGAGCTCGATGCTCCTGAGCCTCACCCCTTCGACCGTGGCCGGGTAGCCCGACGGGCAGTACACGATGACGATCTGCTCGTTCCCCGCCTGGAGGCACGTCTCGACGGCGCGCTCCAGCTCCCCGAGCGTTCCCCGCGTATCGAGCAGCACCGGCAGCCGGGTCTCCGCGGCGTACCGGATCAGCGGCAGGCAGTTCATGTCCCCGCCCGCGATCTTGATGCAGGGGGTGCCGGCCTCGATGAGCAAGTCCACGCTTCGCGGCGAGTCCGGCGTCGAAAAGAACGTGATCCCCTGCTCCCGCGCGTACCGCGCCAGCTCGAGCCATTCGGGGTCCGTCAGCTGCCTGCGCCGGAGGATCGTGGCCAGGTCTTCCTGGACGCTCTTCGTCGTCGTCGTGTACGTGACCGCCACCGGTTGCGACGACATCAGCCGATCGACGAAGATGGTCTGGAACTTGATCGCGTCCGCACCGGACTTCGCGGCCGCCCGCACGAGCTCCTTGGCCGACGCCAGGCCTGTGTGGGTCGCGCCGGCCTCGAAGACGAGATAGGCGGGGTTCCCGTCTCCGAGCGTGCGGTCGCCGATTCTTACCTGGACTCCCTCAGTGCCCATAGGTGCCCGTCCTCCCGCTCATTGCGCGTCGCCGTCCTCGTACTGGAGCTGCACGCGTACGTAGACACGATGTCCCCCCTCCTCGAAGTAGGCGCTCGGATATGGCGGAAACGTCCGGGCACGCAGGACATCGAGCAGGTCTCGGGCCTTGTAGTCGCGATCGAGGTCGATTCGATCGATCCGCTCGACCTCCTTCAACGCGTGATAGGTCCCGGCGGACGCATCCTGTGGCATGCGCCTCAGCTCCCCTCGCTTGAACCGTGGCCACGCCTCGGTGAACAGGTCGAAGGAGGCGGTCTCGAGCTTCCGGTACAGCGTCTCTCCCGTGTCGATCGGCTCGACCGCCACCTCGCGCTGTACCACCACGTCGCCCGTGTCGATCCCGATGTCCATGTAGTGCAGCGTCACCCCGGCGGGGGCCCTGTCCACGATGCTCCAGACATTGGGGTACGCTCCGCGGTTGTGCGGCAGCAGCGCAGGGTGGAGGTTGATGCACCCCTGCGGGAACGCCGCCAGCAGGTCCGGCTTGAGGATATGGCCGAAGAGCACGGACACGCCGAGGTCGGGCTCGAGCGCGCGAATGGCGCTCAGCGTCTCGGGCCCGATCAGATCCGGACCCTCGAAGACCCCCCGGGCGTCCACGCCGGACGCCGCGACGATCTCATTCCGATAGCGCTGGCGCTCCATGGTGTGGACGACCAGGCCCACGATCTGCTCGCCCTGGCCTCGCATCCACTCCAGCACGCGCCACGCCAGCCGGTTGTTCCCCATGAACAGGATTCTCATTGCCGCGTCACCGCGCACTGGGCGCACCGAACGGCCCGTGGGGACAGCGTTGCCGCCACTCATCGCTGAAGAGGGCCCCGTGGATCACGTCAACCTCCTCCCCGTTCCAGAGATGGTGGCGCACGCGCCTGCCGTCCTCCCGCATGCCCACCCGCTTCATGAGATTCAGCATCGCCACGTTCGGCGCAATCGTGCCCGCGGTGACCTTGCGCATCCCCGCGACCCGGAAGAGGAAGTCACACACGGCGAGCCAAGCCTCCGCCGCATAGCCCCGACCCTGCGCGGCGGCTTGGCCGACCAGGATGCCCACGTCCGCGACGCCGTGGCCCGGGTCCGTGTACGCGGTCATGGTCCCGATGTAGCCCAGCCCGTCGCCCCGCACGACCAGGGCCCAGAAATAGTTGGCCGTGCCATCGAAGGACTCCATGTATGCTCGGCAGCTCTCCCGGGTATGCCGCCGATGGCGCTGTTCGCTGAAGCGCACGATGGTCGGGTCGTTCAGCCACCCCAGGTACCCGGACGTCACGTGTTCCAGTGTGAAGGGCGCGACCCGCACGCGCGGCGTCTCGAGCACCGGCGACGTCGCCACTGTCACCGTCCGGTGTGTGCGCGGATCCAGTTCATCACCGGCGTGATGGAATCGGCCGGGATCGTCTCGATGAACGGTCGCTGGCGCTCGACGAGGGCAGCGCGAGCGGCAGGGCGCCGGATCACCTCTGCGAGCACGCGCTCGGCCTCGGCCGGGTCGGTCAACGTCGGCGCAAAGCCCAGCCGTCCCGCGATGAAGCCGTTGTCCCGAGCCAATCCGGGCTGGACACTCAAGACTGGCCGACCGAGCACGATGGCTTCGAGCAACAGCGTGGAGGTCATGCCGGTCACCACATCCGACCACAAGATCCAACGATACGGTTGCTCCTCCCCACCGAGGACCTGGACCGCCAGCCCGGGCTGCCGGGGATACCTCTCGAGGCGCTGCCGGAAGGCTTCGACGTCCTCGTACGGGTGGCACTTCACCATCAGCCGGACCGGTCGGTCCCCGCGCGCTGCGACGGCCGCGGCGCGATAGACGAGATCGAAGGCGTCGAACTCGTCGAACCCGAACGCGGCCTGCACCCCCCGCGCCACGTCGCTGGCGATGCACTCGCTGACGAACAGTACCCGCGTCCCGCCGCCGTCCCCCGGCACGTCCGTCGTGGCGATGAGCTCGTCGCGCCGCTCGATGAGCGGCGAGAGCCACGGGTGCCCGGTCACGATGATCCGCTCCGGCGGGAACCCGAGCAGGGCGAGGTCACGGGCCTGCGTCGCATCCACAGCCCCGACGTGGTCGGGATGGCCGGCGGCGAACCGCTCCGACAGGTTCGCCCACGCATCGTTCAGCGCCAGCGACGGGCACCCGTCCCGCCGCGCGACCTCCCAGAGTCCCGCCTCGAATGCCGCGTAATGACTGGTGCCGGTGACGAGGGCGTCGGCAGGGGAAGCCGTCCACGCCTCCGCCATCTCCGCGAGGTCGAAATCCTCGCTGAACTCGCGCGTGTCGAGGCCGCCCCGCCTGAAGATCGCCGTCGCCCGGGGGAGGGTCCACACGTCGAACGTGAACGGGAGGTCAGCCCCGCAACGGCCGAGGAAGCCGGCGATGACGTTCGCCCCCCCGGGATCACGCGCGGCGAATCGCACGTGCGCCATCGTCCTCCATCATCGCGAGCTCGTCACGGTGCGCCCAGACCTTCTCGAAGGCGTGACAGATCTGGTCGACCCAGGGGGTCCGCAGCTCCTCGTAGAGGAGGCTGTGAAAGAACACCTCTTCCTGGTACAGCCGTTCCGTCACGGGACAAAGCCCCGATCCGTACTTGCGGCCGTCCTTGCCGGACCACTCCGCCTGGTAGAGGGGCTGCAGGTAGAGGGGGCGGCAGTACCCCTCGAAGCACTCGACGCCCTCGGCGGCCAGCGCGCGCACCACCTGGCGCCGGCTCATGCCCGCGGCGGCCGGATCGATCCGCATCATGTAGGTGTAATAGACGTGCGTTCGGTCCGGCTTGACGAGCGGCACCGTGAGCCCGGGCAGGGCGCCGAGGCGCCGGTCGTAGACGCGAGCGTTCTCCTGGCGCGGCGTGGTGAGGCGCGCGAGCTTCCTCAGCTGCTCCCGGCCAATCGCCGCCTCGATCTCGCCCAGCCGGAAGTTGAAGCCCAGGAGGCGCTCCGCTTCCCGCGTGATCCCCATCTCCTCCACCACGCCCTCGCCGTGGTTGCGGATGAGCTGCAACCGCAGCGCGAGCGCGGCATCATCCGTGCAGCACACGCCGCCCTCGCCCGTCTGGATCGTCTTGTGACAGTTGAGGCTGAAGACCCCGATGTCGGCGAGGGTCCCGGCCCAGCGCCCCTTGTACAGGGCGCCTGGAGCCTGGGCCGCGTCCTCGATCACCCTGATTCCGCGCGGCCGGGCGAGCGCCAGCAGCTCGTCCAGGTCCGCGGGTTGCCCCGCGAGGTCCACGACGATGATCGCGCGGGTCCGGGGCGTGATGCAGGCCGCCACGCTGCGCGGGTCGAGATTGAAGGTCGCGGCGTCCAGATCCGCGAACACCGGCGTCCCTCCGAGGACTCGCACACAGCTGGCCGACGCGCTCATCGTGAAGGGCGACACGATGACCTCGTCGCCGGGGCCGATGCCGCACGCGCCCACCGCGGCGATGAGTCCGCTCGTCGCGCTGTTGACCGACACGGCATGCGCCGCCCCGAAGGCATCCGCCCATTCCCGCTCGAACGCCTTCACCTCGGGCCCGCCCAGGAAGTTGGCTCCGGCGGAGCCGAAGAAGGCGCTCAGGACGCCGCTCGCGACGACCCGGCGCGCTGCCTCCGCCTCTTCCGGCCCAAGGGAGCAGTACCGGGGGATTGGCCCCGGGACCGCGCGGGGGCCACCGAGGAGAGCTAGCCCGTCCATCCCGTCCTCACCGGCCGGCGCCCACGGTATCGAGGATCCGCGAGACCGCGACTGCGCGCTCGACCCCTCGCTCGTCCCCACTTCCGCTGTTCGCGACCCTCACGAGCTCCCGGAACACGTTCAGCATCGCCTGCCAGTCGGGCTGTTCGGTCGGGGCGTCCGCGAGGGGCACGAGACCACAGTATCCCTCGAATTCCCGGAGGGGGAACGCCCTGAACCACTCCACCCGCTGCTCCGAGTCGAGCACGCGGATCCTCCCGGCCTCGAACAACAGATCCATTTCCATGGGAGCGTACTGGGTGCCGGGAGTCGGGAGGAAGAGCGCGCGCGCCTCCGTCGAGCGGAACCGCAGCTCGAACAGGGGTGCCTCGTCGTCTCCGGCCAGGCGCGCGGCATGGTCTGGCCCGCCCAGCATCTCGAGCACCCGCTCCAGGAGGTGGGAGGCGTTGGCCACGGCCGAGCCGTAGTAGCGGACCACGATGCCGTGCACGGGTCCGAACCTCCCGCCGGCGCATTCACGGACGAGCTGCTGGTAGAAGGGGTCGTAGGCCCGGAAGTAGTTGACGAGAACTGGCCGGCCCCAGGCGCGCGCGCTCCGCGCGATTGCGGCAGCCTGGTCGCCGGTCGAGGCCAGGGGTTTCTCGAAGAGCGCCGCACGGATGGACCCGCACGCGATCAAGGTCCGCAGGGTGGACTCGCGCTCCGTGGGCGGCGTGCAGACACTCACGATGTCGGGCTGCGTCGAGGCCAGCAGGCGACCCAACCGAGCATCCGCTGCGCCGATTCCCCAGCGCCGCGCGAAGGCCTCGGCTCTGGCGCCGTCGAGGTCGCAACAGCCGACAACGTCCACGCCCAGCTTCCGGTACGCGGCGACATGCGTGAGGATAGCGTCGCCGTGCCCCTCACCGTACCCGCCGGCGATCCGACCGCACCCGACGATCACGGCCCGCATCTAGAGGGCCATCTCGAGCAACTCCTGGGTCGCCGCCCCTCCGGACGACGGGAACGAAAACGCGTCATCCATCCAGGTATTCTTCGCGACGAGATCCGGTCGCTGGTCCAGGAAACCGATGATCGTCGCGGCACTGAACGCGGGGTCGGCGGAATACAGCGCGGCAAAGATGGCGCGCACGACCTCGAGATCCTCGCTGTAGTCCACGCAGAGCCGGTAGGCCGGCCGGTTCAATGACGACGGCGCGGTCACGTTGAGCAGCCGATACCGGTCGGGGTGCCGATAGATGAAGCTGGTGACGTTGAGCCGATCCTCCGGATCCTGCGCCAGCCGCTCGACGTCTGCCAGCAGGTCCACGGAATACACCTGAACGTCGAAGCCGATCGGGAACGTCAGCACGTCGAGGACGTTGGCGACGTAGTCGAACCCGCCCTTCACGTAGCGCCTCATCACGGCATCCACGATCGCGGGGTCGATCAGGGGGCAGTCGCCGGTGATCTCGACGATCGCGTCGGCGCTCACGGACGCGGCGGCCCCGAGCACCCGCGAGAGCACGTCGTCCACCGCCCCCCGGAACACCGCCGCCCCCTGCTCTCGCGCAATCCCCGCCAGCTCGTCGTCCAGCGCCTGTTCCGTGGTCGCCAGGCAGACGACGTCCACCTCTGTCGCCCGCTTCAGGCGCTCCAAGAGGCGCGCCAGCATCGGCCTGCCCAAGATCGGCCGCGCATTCTTGCCGGGCAGGCGGGACGACGCCATTCGCGCCTCGACCGTCGCCACCACCCGCATCGCCTGCCGTCCGACCGGCGCCCGAGCCGGTATCGGCTAGGGCGCCCCTTCAGGCGCCGCCCCGAGCTCTTCGAGGTGTCCCCGCAGCTCCTCGGGCGTCAACATCCACGGTGCCGTGTTGCTGACGTACTCGAACCCCGGCGGCAACGGCTGACCGTGGGTCGATGGGTCTCCGTCGGACCTCACGCCCCAGAACCTGTGCTCAGGCTCGATCGTGTAGAAGGTCTTGAACTCCCGGGTGCGCGGCGCCTCCTCGCGCGTGATCAACTCCTCGTGCAGCTTCTCGCCCGGCCGCATGCCGATGACCTCCCATCGAGCCTCCGGCGCGATCGTCCTGGCGAGATCCTCCAGGCGCATCGCCGGGAGCTTCGGCACGAAGACCTCCCCGCCCTCCATGCGACCGACACAGTCCATCACGAACTGCACCCCCTGCTCCAGGGTGATCCAGAAGCGCGTCATCTCCGGAACGGTGATCCGGATCACGCCGTTTCGCCGCGCCGTCAGGAAGAGCGGGATCACGCTGCCCCGGCTGCCGAGGACATTGCCGTACCGTACGCAGGAGAACCGGGTCGCCCCGCCACCGACGTAGGAATTCGCCTGAATGAACAGCTTCTCGGCGACGAGCTTCGTCGCGCCGTAGAGGTTGATCGGCCGCACGGCCTTGTCGCTGCTCAGGAAGATCCCACGCTCGATGTCACAGTCGATCGCGGCGTCGATCACGTTCGCGGCGCCATCCACGTTGGTCTTCACGGCCTCGATCGGGTTGTACTCGGCGGTGGGGACCTGCTTCAGCGCGGCCGCGTGGACGACCACCTCGACGCCCCGCATCGCCCGCCGCAGGCGCTCCCTGTCGCGGACGTCACCGATGAAATAGCGGACCCGGTCGTCGTCGATCTCCCGCTGCATCTCCAGCTGCTTCAGCTCGTCCCGCGAGTAGACCCGGACCACCTTCGGATCGTGGTCGCGCAGTGCCACCTCCACGAACTTTCGACCAAAGGATCCGGTCCCGCCGGTCAACAGGATCGTCTTTCCCCCAATCGCAGAAATCCCCATACGCCTCCGTTTGCGGGCGCGCCCCGCTAGCCGACGGGATAAGACCTTGTGCTACGCACGTGTCCGTGACAGCCGCATGCAGACCGCTTCGTGTCCGCGGAGGGCACTGGACCCCGCGTGCAGGAAGCCGGCCCGCTCGAACGCTCGGATGGAGGCCTGATTGGTCGGCTTGATGTAGGCCAAGACCTCCGACGCGCGCGTCGCTCCGAGAAACCGGGCCGAGGCGATCCGGAGCGCCGCGGCGCCATATCCTCTGCCCCTCCGCTCCTCATCGATGACGATGGCAACCTCAGCGGTACCGTCTGATCCCACCTCGAACCTGACGAACCCCACGGGACATCCGTCTTTCTCGGTCACGATGTAGAAGTGGCAGTCACGATCCGCTCGCTTCGTCCTGAACCACTCGACGTGCGCCTTCCATGGGATCGGATCGGTCTCGAATGAGACCTCCCTGACCTCGGGCGCGTTTGCCCACCGCCAGAGCAGGGCGCAGTCCTCGTCGTGCACCGCCCGAAGGCGCAGCACCGGCGCCGTGCCAGTTCTGAGTGGCCTCGGCATCGCGTTCCTGTCAGGGGATTCGTGAGGATGCTCGGGCGAGGATCTCATGCTACCCACGGTCGGGGCGGCCCACGAGGCCAGCCTCGCCAGACGCGCGGAACAGCCCCCGGGCGTGTCACTCACCTCACGGGGGATCGCCTGGGGCGGGACCCGCCCACTGAACGCCTTGCGCGTCAGCCACCGGAGACCCGTCCAGTCCACCGTTGCCCACCCCACCATCGCGACCCGCCTGAGTGCTGCGCACGTCCCGCGTCAGTTGCTTCCCTGATCGGCCGTCGGGATGGACCTCGCCGGCACGCCGAACCGCCCGTTCCTCCGCCGGTCCCAAGTACCCCCGGGATGCCATCGCGTCCAGGATCTTCCCCACGCTCTCCTCGGGCGCCTCGCGATCGGTCTCGACAACAACCTCCGGGGCCAGCGGCGGCTCGTAGGGATCCGAGATCCCCGTGAACTCCTTGATCTCCCCGGCGAGCGCTCGTCTGTAGAGCCCTTTGACGTCTCTCCGGATGCACTCGGCAACATCGCACTTGACGTAGACTTCGATGAAACGCCCGATCTCGGCCCGCACCTCTTCTCTCGCAACGCGGTACGGAGAAATCAGGGCAGCAATCGCGATCACCTCATTCCGCGCCAGGAGCTGCGCCACGAAGGCAACCCGCCGGACGTTCTCGTCGCGATCCTCTCGACTGAATCCGAGGCCTTTCGTGAGCCGCAGGCGGACAGCGTCTCCATCGAGACACTCGACCCGCCGCCCCCGCCCGCGCAGCTCCGTCTCCAGGAGGCGGGCAAGTGTGCTCTTCCCGGCAGAAGGCAACCCCGTGAGCCACACGACGCAGCCGGGACACAAGATCTTTAGTTCCCTCCACTCCCTCTGACGCCTGGTCTCAACGGGCAGGCCTCCGGCCCTTCACTTACAGGCGGCTGATGCGCCCAGGGCCGCGCTGGCAGTGATGATATCCCATTCCCCCGCCGCCCCAGCGACAAAATCTCCACCAACCAGTCGCTGGTCGCTGCCCCCCGGGATTTCGGCGCGGGGGGCGTCTCGGGGCGTTGGGAATCCACAGAGCGTGGCGCGCTCGCCATCGCTCGCGACACCCCCCCTCCCACCACTTGTGCGTCTCCTCCCCGAATGAGTACAAGATCGTGTGGTCGGGGCGTGCGGCGTGGAAATGTTGCTTCGTCCTCCGATCGTTCTCGTATCTTAGTCGCATGCCCCGCGCGCGCCCTGCCCGGCCTTGGCGATCGCTCCGCCTGTTCGCGCTGTCGGTCGCACTGCTCGCCCATCCCGCGCTCCTCCCCGGCGCGCTCCATGCCGAGGACCGCACGAACGTGCCGCTCAAGAACTGGGGGGGGTTCGCTCTCCACCGACACGCCCTCTACGACGACCTCGAGCGCCTAGTCGCCAGCGGGCTCACCGATCGGACGCTTCTCAACACCAAGCCGCTGAGCCGTATCGAGGCCGCGCGGATCGTCGCGGGCGCCATCCGCAAGATTCGCGGCGACGAAGCGGGGACCTACAACGGGCGCCGTGACCTCGAGCCCGTGCTCGACCGGCTCATGGACGAGTTGCGCCCTGAGCTCCTGGAGCTCGGGGCGCTCCGACGGGATCAGGCGGCCGCCCGGACATCGTGGGTGTCCTTCGTGCCGATCGATCAGGCCCAGGTCGGTCTCGGCTGGGCGAGCCGCCACTTCTCGCTGCTCAACAGCCAGGGGCGCGCCGTCGAGCAAGGGGCCAACGGACTCGCGACGTTCGATACCCGCCTGCAGGTCGGCAGTGTCCTGACCTTCTATGCGCAGCCACAGCTCCTCGGCAACGAGGAGTACGGCGCGGCGCGGCTCGCCACCGGTTATGCCAAGCTCACGCTCTACAATATCGAGCTCCTGGTTGGCCGCGACAGTCTCTGGTGGGGGCCCGGGCTCAACGGATCCCTGATCCTCTCGAACAATGCGGCCCCCCTGGACCAGATCCGCCTCTCCTCGGCGGAGCCGTTCCTGCTGCCCTGGGTCGGCGAGTGGGTGGGGCCGACCAAGCTCCTCTTCTTCCTCGCGCAGCTCGAGGAGCGCCGCGACCATCCTCGCGCCAAGCTCGCGGGAATGCGGGGCACGATCTCGCCCGTCCGCGCCCTCGAGCTCGGGCTGAGCCGGGCGGTGATGTTCGATGGCGACGACCGCCCGCGCCCGGACGCTGGCGCGTACGGACAGATCCTCTTCGACCCCCCCGCCGGCGACGTGCGGACGGGTCCGAATGTGAAATTCAGGAACAACAACCTCTTCGCGATCGACGGGGAGCTGAGGTTCCACGATGTGGACCGGTACCTCTTGCCCAGCCGGGACCTGCGGCTCTACGGGGAATTCTCGTGGGACGATACCTGCTGCAACGACAACTTCTTCACGTCCAACGTCCTTCCGAACGGGAGGACACTCGGGGGGCTCGCCGGCATCCATCTGCTCGGGCTCTTCGGCCGGGAGGGGCTCGACGCCCGGTTCGAGTGGGTGTCGACGTCATCACGCTCCTATGTTCACGATCAGTTCTACAGCGGGTACTGGACGCGCGGCAACGTCATCTCCCACTTCGTCGGGACCGATGGCACGAGTGCCTTCGGACGCGTCACGCAACGCTTCGGCCAGAACTTCATGCTGGGATTCGGGCTGGAGCGGGCTGAGGTCGGAAGCACGGTCGCGCGGGCGGCCCTTCCGCGGCAGCGCCGGCTCGGCGGGGGCATCGATGTCTCCTACCGCTTCTGGGAGCGCTACTCCGTGTTCGGCCAGTACGTTGTCAGCGACGTCGAGAACCGGGACTTCGAGGTCGGCAATAACGGCCTGGACCATCTCCTCCGGCTCGAGCTGACTCGCTCTTTCCGCTAGCCCAAGTCTGGGAGTCCGCCGGTCTCGGGCCAACCCGCTCGGTCGAGTCAAGCAGGCCGTCCCGGTGCCGTCAGTCGTCGCGGGCCTTCTCGAGCCGCCGGACCAGCTCCTGGAACGAGGAGGTGCGGATGACCCGGTCGAACTGCGCCCGGTAGTTGGCGATGAGGCCGATGTTTTCCACGAAGACGTCATAGACCAGCCAGCGGCCGCTTCGGCTGAGCATCTTGGTCTCGACCGGCACCTCCGTCCCCCGCTTCGTGAGGACCCGGGCCCGCACGGTCGCGTGATCGCCCTCGACGGACTCGCCGAGGTAGCGCACGCGCTGTCCGCCGTAGAGATCGACCTTGGTCACGTAGGCGCGCTCCAGCAGGTCGACGAAGAGCCGCACGAAGCGCTGCTGCTCGTCGGGCGTGAGCTTCGTCCAGTGGATTCCCAGCGCCCGCCGGCCGGCCTCCACCGAATCGAACATCTCCACGGCGGCGCTGCGCACGGCGGCCCGGCGCGCCAGCCGTCCGTCGGGACCGCTGTGTCTCGGATCCTCGATGATGGCGATGATGCGGTCCGTGTACTGCTGCAGCTGCTGCATCGGGCCCGCCGCCTGGCCCGGGACGGCCAGCGCGAGGAGCGCGACGAGCAGGCCCGTCACGACGAGCCATCGACGCATTCGGGGTCCTCCTCTCTTGGCCCGTCCGAGGGCGCTCCGCGCTCCTCGGGCCAGCGGCCCCCGCCCTTCCCGCACCCCACGACCCTGAGTCGCCAGCCCGGGGCGCGATCCCGGCACCCGGCCGGGTCTCATGGAGCCCGCCCCTCGATGCGGAGCGTCGAGGGCAAGCGCCGGGCGGAGATCCGGTCGGTCTTGGCGGCCTCATAGCGGCCCCTCCACCACAGCGCCCAGAGGACTCGCCACGACGCGCGAGTGGCGAGCAGCCAGTAGGTTTGACAGCGAAAGGTTCCGAGGAGCTTCTCCTGGAGGCTCTTCCGGCGGAGATCGACGGACCGCGGCAGGAAGGGGTGGAGCTCCTCGATCAGCGTCTGGGTAACGATGCCCCCCACCCAGACCGTCAGCAGCAGCGACAGCGTCGGCGCGCCGATCGCCAGATAGAACAGCGTCGGGTGCTCCTGGCGGTAGACGTAGGCCAGGTACCAGCCGAGCCAGCCCGTGAGCGGATAGACGAGCGCCGCGACGGGCCACTCGACGACCTTGTTGCCCACGTGGCGGACAAGCTGAGCCAGGTTGAAGGGTGTCGACCGCTCGCGCCAGGTGCGGCGCAGGAAGGCGATGTCGTCGAGGACGCCGAGGTACCAGCGGGCATTCTGGCGGATCACCTTCTCGGAGGTCTCGGGCAGGTCGGTCAGCTCGACCATGGGCATCGCCTGGATCAGCACCCCGCGCGCGCCCAGCGCGTAGCCCAGCGTGGAATCCTCGGTGGCGCCGGAGGTGGGAAAGCCGCCGAGGGCACGGAGCACGTCGAGGCGGACGAACTGGTTGTGGCCGAGACAGATCTGGGAGCGGCGGAAGAAGAGCTCGAAGGCCGGGCGGAGCACGCGCGCGAGCCGCGGGGCCCGCTCGCGCAGGCGGGCGAAGAAACGCACGCGGCGGACCTCGTTGATGAGCCGCGCGATGGAGACCCGGATGAAGATCGAGGACTGTTGGATCGCGCAGATCTTTCCGCGGATGTCGAGCGCGGCGTAGTTCGCGAGGGAGACGGTGACACCCTGGTAGGCGAGGGCACCCGCACCGGCCATCTCGCGCTGGGCGATCCAGCGGTACGTGTCGGGATGGGGGATGGAATCGGCGTCGCTCACGCCCACGAACACCTGCTCGGCTGGCACGTCCTCGCCGAGCGCCTCGCGCAGAATTTCCGGGCGCAGCGCCCAGTTGAGCTGGTGTGCCTTGCGCCCCGGTCCGGGCATGGCGACATGCAACAGACGCCGCTGCTGACAGGGCGGGAGGCTCGCGCGCAGCCGCCGTACCAGCTCACGCGTGCTCGCCTCCATGGCGGGGTGCGGGGTGCGGTCCTCCTCCTCCTTGGTGACGACCACCACGTGGAGCCGGCCGTTCGGGTACCGGGAGGCGACCAGCGCGCCCACCGTGCCTGCGATCTCGGGCTCCTGGTAGGCGGGGACGAGGTGTAGGAACACGGGTGCCGCGGCGGCGCGCTCGAGGGCCGCCTCCGTGGGCAGCTCCGGGAGCCGGGCGTAGGCCTCGCGGACGAAGCGCACCGTGGTGAGCATGCCCTTCCAGTCCAGGGCGAGCTTGAACGCCGCCCGGATGTTGAGCAGGAGCGCGACGAAGAAGAACGCGGGGATCAGAAGCTCCATGAGGGGACCTCAGCCTCCGGGCGTGGGGGGCAGCTTGAAGACCTTCTCGCCGGGTTTGACGAGTCCGAGGGATTCACGGGCGAGTTGCTCGATGTAGTCGGGATCGCTGCGCAGGCGATCGATGGCCGCCGAGAGGCGGCCGGCCTCGGCGCGGAGCGCGGCGATGTCGCGCTCGAGACGCTCCACCTCCTGTGTCATCTGCCAGACGCGCGCGAGGCTCGAGCCCCCGTAGGCGAGGAGGAGCAGTGCCCCCGCAGCCAGGCACCCCGCGACGGCCACCCGCCCGGTCACCGCGCGCCGCCCCGGAAGGCCGCCCGGCCCGGCCACACCGCCGCCGTGCCCAGCTCCTCCTCGATGCGCAGGAGCTGGTTGTACTTGGCGATGCGCTCCCCGCGCGCCAGCGAGCCGGTCTTGATCTGCCCCGCGTTCACGGCGACGGCGAGGTCGGCCACGAAGGTGTCCTCGGTCTCGCCGGAGCGGTGAGAGATCATGGTGCCATAACCCGCGCGCTTGGCCAGCTCGATGGCCTCCAGCGTCTCGGTCAGCGTCCCGATCTGGTTCACCTTGACGAGGATGGCGTTGGCGAGCCCGTCGCGGATGCCCTGCTGGAGGATGGCGGGGTTGGTGACGAACACGTCGTCGCCCACGAGCTGGATCCGTGACCCGAGCCGGCGGGTGAGCGCGCGCCAGCCCTCCCAGTCGTCCTCGCCCAGCCCGTCCTCGACCGAGCAGATCGGATAGCGCGCGAGCAGCGTCTCGTAGAGCGCGATCATCTCCTCGCTGGACTTCTCGGCCCGGTCGGCACGCAGGCGGTAGCGGCCGTGCTCCCCGAGCTCGCTGGCCGCCACGTCCAGCGCCAGCAGCACGTCCTCGCCCGGGCGGTACCCGGCGCGCTCGATGGCGCGCAGCACGAAGTCCAGCGCCTCCACGGTGCCACCGAGGGTCGGCGCGAAGCCCCCCTCGTCACCGACGCCCGTCGAGAGCCCCTGGTCCTTGAGGAGCTTGCGCAGGGCGTGGAAGATCTCCGCGCCCGCGCGGAGCGCCTCGGCGAAGGAGCCCGCCCCCGCGGGCACCAGCATGAACTCCTGCACGTCGAGGCCGTTGTCGGCATGCGCGCCGCCGTTCAGCACGTTCATGAACGGCACCGGCAGCACGCGCGCGCCCGGGCCGCCCAGGTACTGGTAGAGCGGCAGCCCGGCGTCGTCGGCCGCCGCGCGGGCCACGGCCAGCGAGACGCCGAGCAGCGCGTTGGCGCCCAGCGCGGACTTGTTGGGCGTGCCGTCCAGCTCGAGCAGGGCGCGATCCACGGCCGCCTGCTCGGAGGCCTCCATGTCCTCGACCTCGGGGGCGATCACCTCGATGACGCCCTGCACGGCGCGGCGCACCCCCCGGCCGAGGTAGCGGGCGTTGTCGCCATCGCGCAGCTCAACGGCCTCGCGCTTGCCCGTGGAGGCGCCGGACGGCACCATGGCGCGGCCGAAGGCGCCGGACTCGAGCCAGACCTCGACCTCCACCGTGGGGTTGCCCCGGGAGTCGAGGATCTCGCGGGCGTGGAGCGTGCGGATCTCTGACACGGTCAGGCCCTCCGCGCCGAGACGGACTGCTCCGCCACCATGCCCGGCCGAGTGACGAGCCAGACGAGGCCCCGCAGTGCGAGCCGAAGCCGCAGGCGAGGCGAGCGGCCATGGACACGCTGGCGAGCGGAGCGAGCCGGCGCCGGCCGGAGGTGTACGTGGGTGTACGCCGAGGATCCGCGGCGACCGAGAACGACGTATGGCGACGTCGATCGGGCGGGCATCAGGCCCTCCGGTCGAGGACGAAGCGGCCCAGCGCCCGGAGTGCCTCGGCCGCCGGCCCGAAGGGCTGGAGCACGCCGCAGGCCTCGGCCATCAGCGCCTCCGCCCGCGCGCGCGAGGCCTCGAGGCCGTGGAGCGCCGGATACGTCGCCTTGCGCTGCGCCTGGTCCTTGCCCGCCGTCTTGCCCAGCTCGGTCGTCGTGCCGGTCACGTCCAGGAGATCGTCCACGATCTGGAAGGCCAGACCGAGGCTCGTCCCTGCCGTCGCCAGCGCCTGCATCTGGGCCGCCGTGGCACCGCAGAGCGCGGCGCCGGCGCGGATCGAGGCGCGGATCAGCGCCGCCGTCTTGCGGAGATGGATGCCGTCGAGCGCCTCGGGGGTCACCAGGCGCCCCTCGGCCTCGAGGTCAGCCACCTGCCCGCCCACCATGCCGTCGCTGCCGGCGGCATCCGCGATCTCCGCGAGGACGTCCCGCAGCACGCGGCCGTCCATGCCGGGGCGGACGTTCTCGGCGACCAGCCGGAAGGCCCGGGTGAGCAGCGCATCCCCCGCCAGGATGGCCATGGCCTCGCCGAACACCTTGTGGCTGGTGGGACGGCCGCGCCGGACGTCGTCGTCATCCATGGCGGGCAGATCGTCGTGGACCAGCGAGTAGGTGTGGATCAGCTCCATCGCGCAGGCGGTGGGCATCACGTCGTCCATGCCGCCGCCCACGGCCTCCGCCCCGGCGATGACCAGCACCGGGCGCAGGCGCTTGCCGCCGGCGAACACGCTGTAGCGCATGGCCCGGTGGAGCGTCTCCGGCGGCGCCGACTCGGGGGGGAGGAAGCGCTCGAGGGCCTCGTCCACGGCCCGGGCCCGCTCCTTCATGTACGCGTGGACGTCGAGGCTCACGCAGGCGCCCCCTCGTCCCACGGAAGCGGCTCGGTCTTGAGCAGACCGGACTCGTCCCGGGTCAGGAGCTCGATGCGCTTCTCGGCCGCCTCGAGGTACTGGGCGCAGCGCCGCGCCAGCCCCACGCCCTCCTCGAAGGCCCGGAGCGATTCCTCCAGCGGCAGGTCGCCCGCCTCGAGCGTGTCCACGATCTGCTCGAGCCGCTGCAGCGTCTCCTCAAACTTGATGTCGCTCATCTCGCTCCTTGACGTCGGTGACGCGGGCGCCGAGCACGCCCCGGGCCAGCAGGATCTCCACCGCGTCACCGGGCGCGACCTGCGCCGCCCGCCGCACCACGGCCCCGGAGGCCAGCCGCGTCAGGCTGTAGCCGCGGCCCAGCACGGCCAGGGGCGAGAGGCTCTCCAGCCGCCCCGCCGCCGCGGCGAGGCGGTGCCGCGAGGCCGTCACGCGGTGGGAGACGGACGAGGCGAGCCGCCCGCGGAGCTGCGTGAGCACGGCGACCCCGTGAGAGATCCTAGCCAACGGGTGCAGTGAACTCAAGGCGTTTCTGGCCAGCTCCACCCGGTGAGCAACTCGCCGGTGGCTCGCTCGCCCCGCGGCGCGCAGGCGCAGCCCGAGATCGTCCACGCGGCGGTGGAGGTCGCGGAGCGCGCGAGCGGGATCGCTGAGGACCCGCCGGCGCGCCAGCCCCTCTACGCGCTCGCGACGACGGGCCAGCTGCCCCGCCATCGCGGCCTTGAGCCGAGCGTAGGCGTCGGCGACCGACCGGATCACCGCGAGCTTCTCCCGCACCACCAGCTCGGCCGCGCCCGAAGGGGTGGGTGCCCGGAGGTCGGCCACGAAGTCGGCGATGGTGACGTCCGTCTCGTGGCCCACGGCGGAGATGACCGGGACGGGGCAGGCGGCGATGGCGCGTGCCACCCGCTCGTCGTTGAAGGCCCACAGGTCCTCGATGGAGCCGCCGCCGCGGCCGACGATGACGACGTCCAGCCCCGGCACCTCCGCGAGCGCCCGTAGCGCCTCCACGATCTCGGCCGGGGCCTCTTCCCCCTGGACGCGCACCGGAGTCACGAGGATGTGCACGTCGGGGAAGCGGCGGCCGATGATGGTGAGGATGTCGCGGATGGCGGCACCGCTCGGAGAGGTGACGATGCCGATGGTGCGCGGGAAGGCCGGTAGCGGACGCTTGCGGGCGGGATCGAAGAGCCCCTCGGTCTCGAGCCGGCGCTTGAGCTGCTCGAAGGCCAGCTGCAGCGCGCCGAGCCCCTGGGGCTCCATCAGCTCGACCACCAACTGGTACTCCCCGCGCGCGGCGTAGACGTCGAGGCCGCCGAAGGCCAGCACCTGCAATCCGTCCTCGAGGTCGAAGCGCACGCGCCTGCCGCGCCCCTTGAAGAGCACGGCGCGGAGCTGCGCGTCCTCGTCCTTCAGCGTGAAGTAGGCATGGCCGGAGGCCGGCAGGCGGAGGTTGGAGATCTCCCCCTGCACCCAGAGCGCGGGGAAGTCCTCCTCGAGCTGCGTCTTGATGCGGGCGGTCAGCTCGGAGACGGTGAAGACCGCCCGCTCAGCCACGTCCCGCGCTCACCGGGAGAGCGTCTGGCGCGTGGCGGCGAGGAGCGTGTTGCGCATGAGCATGGCGACGGTCATGAGGCCCACCCCGCCCGGCACAGGCGTGATGGCGGAGGCCCGCGGCGCCACCGAGGCGAAGTCCACGTCACCCACGACCTTGCCCGTCTCGAGGCGGTTAATCCCCACATCGATGACGACGGCGCCCTCCTGGACCATGTCGCCCGTCACGACGCCGCGGCGGCCAGCCGCCACGCACAGCACATCCGCGCGCCGGCAATGGGCCGCGAGGTCGCGCGTGCGCGTGTGGCACATCGTGACGGTGGCATGCCGCGCCAGGAGCAGCTGGGCCAGCGGCTTGCCCACCAGCCGGGAGCGGCCCACCATCACCGCCTCGGCGCCCTCGAGCTTGATGCCGTAATGGTCGAGGATCTCGAGGCACCCCGCCGGCGTGCAGGGCACCGGGCCCGGCGCCCCGGTCAGGAGTCGCCCGAGGTTCATCGGGTGCAGGCCGTCGGCGTCCTTGTCCGGCGCGATGGCGCTCACCGCCTCGTCCTCGTCCATCCCCCTGGGCAGCGGCAGCTGGAGCAGGACGGCGTGGATGGCCGGGTCCCGGTTGATGGCCTCGATGGTGCCGAGCAGTCTCTCCCGCGAGCACCCGCCCGGGAAGAGGTAGTCGCGCGAGGCGATGCCCGCCTCGGCCGCCGCCCGCTTCTTGTTGCGGACGTAGATCTGCGAGGGCGGGTCGTCGCCCACCAGGATCACCGCCAGCGTCGGCGTGACTCCGGTGCGCGCCAGGAGATCGGCGGTGCCGGCCTTGACCGCGGCCAGCACCTTCGCCGCCACGACCTTGCCCTCGAGGAGCTGCACGGCACGGGCCCTCAGGCTGGAAGCGGCACGCGCAGGCGCTCGATGGAGAGCGCCCGGCCGCTGTCCGCATCGATGCGGAGCACGGCGCCGTGCAACGCGGCCGGGCCCTTCGCGGGCTCGAACTTGTTCGGCATCTGGGTGAGGAAGCGGCCGATGGCCAGCGCCGGCTCCACCCCGATCACGCTGTCCACGGGCCCGGTCATGCCGAGATCGGTGATGTACGCCGTCCCCTGGGGGAGCAGGCGCTCGTCGGCCGTCTGCACGTGCCGGTGAGTCCCGACCACGGCGCTCACCCGCCCGTCCAGGTACCAGCCCATGGCCTGGGTCTCGCTGGTGGCCTCGGTGTGCATGTCCACGAGGACGATGGGCGTCTCCTGGCGAAGCCGCGGGATCTCCTCGTCCGCCTTCCGGAAGGGGCAGTCGAGGTGCGGGAGGAACACCCGCCCCATCAGGTTGAGCACCGCCACCTTGTGGGGGCCCGCCTTGACGACGATGGAGCCCGTGCCGGGCGTCCCCGGCGGGAAGTTGGCGGGGCGCAGCAGCAGGTTCTCCTTGGCGATGTACTCGATGATCTCCTTCCGGTCCCAGATGTGGTTGCCGGAAGTCATCACGTCCACGCCCTGGTCCAGAAAGGCCCGGGCGATCTGCGGTGTCACGCCGAACCCCGCGGCCGCGTTCTCGACGTTCACCACCGCCAGGTCGGCCTCGTGCTGCTTGCGGAGCCGGGGCAGCAGCGCCTGGACGGCCCTCCGCCCCGGCTCGCCGAACACATCGCCCACGCAGAGCACGGTGAGCGGGCGCGCCATGGCTACTTGGCCACCTCCACGGCGCGCGTCTCCCGGATCACCACCACCTTGATATGGCCGGGGTACTGCATCTCGGCCTCGATGCGCTTGGAGATGTCCTTGGCGAGCTGGTGGGCGTCGAGATCGGAGATCATCTCGGCCTTGGTCATGACGCGTAGCTCGCGCCCGGCCTGGATCGCGTAGCACATCTCCACGCCCTTGTAGGACATGGCGATCTGCTCGAGCTTGGCGAGCCGCTTGATGTAGCTCTCGAGGACGTCCCGGCGGGCCCCGGGGCGGGCGGCCGAGATGCCGTCGGCGGCTTCCACGAGGACGGCCTCGATGGTCTCGGGCTCCACGTTCTCGTGGCCGCACAGCGCGGCGTTGATGACCTGCGGGGACTCGCCGTACTTGGTCAGCACCTGGAGCGACAGCTCCGGGTGGCTCCCCTCCTGCTCGTGGGTGAGCGCCTTGCCGATGTCGTGGAGGAGCCCCATGCGCTTGGCGAGCTTGACGTCGACCCTGAGCTCGGCGGCCATCATCCCGGCCAGCCACGCCACCTCCTTGGAGTGCTGCAGGCAGTGCTGGCCGTAGGAGGTCCGGTACTTGAGGCGCCCGACCAGTCGGACCAGCTCCGGGTGGAACCCGTGCACGCCCACCTCGAAGCAGGCCTTCTCCCCCTCCTCCTTGAGCTGCAGCTCCAT